>JAKQYG010000594.1 GCA_023356515.1 Trichodesmium sp. MAG_R04
AACCAGGGTTTATGTTGGCAGCAGGACATACAGGAGGAACTACACTCCTGTTGATAGCATCAATTAATTTTCTTAACTATTCAAGTGGTGCGATCGCGAAGCGGACTGGAAGTCTATCGCTTATTATTAAAATCACAGATAATATTTTTGACAACTTGAGGGTAAAAACTCTAAAATTAAGCTCCTTTCTTCTGTGAGATTAACCACTTTTGGCCATTGTTTTAAATCTGGCCGATGGTCACGTGAATATCCTTCAGCTTCTCATAATACAATATGAAGTGTGGAATGTGGGTAATATAATATATAGTAGTTACAAATAAGAACCAGCAGTAGAATAGGGGGGAAGAATTAACTTTTTGGATTATGGCTTACAGCATACCAGAAACAACACTGGATGACATTGTCAGACTGTATGGAACTTAATTGTAATGACTATATATCAGGACTTACGCAACGGCACTAATTCTAGTGACAATGTCTTGAAAAATACAAACTTATGCACCATATCACCATATATAGCTGTACTCCGTAATGGCCAGTTAGTATCTCAATATCTTATTCCTCAATTCCTCATGTTTTCTATATGTTGGTTTCTCCTAAGTTTGCTCCGAAAGATTTTCATCTTCTTTGTTACCCCTCCAGGAATTTACGTAAAAATATTGGTTTTATTATAAAGATTATAAAATAATTATAAAGATTATAAAATAATACAGGACTTACGCAAGGGCACTATATATATACTCTTGGTGGGTTACCCCAGGGGCTAAAGACTCTACCAATAGCGTTTATGCGTAAGCCCTATAATAATCAAAATAGACTGATTTAGAATCTGAACTTAGTATAAGATTAAAATGCGAGGTTAATTTATTAAAGCTCAAAGAGCAGAAATCTAGTATGAAATTTGAATGAATTAACTTTTTGCATTTGCATTTGATTTAGAAATTGAAAGTACAAAGTTTAGTTGGGCCCTTAAAATGAAAAGTAAAATTATTTCGAGTTTCGCTATATTTAGTGGTTTAGTTGCCTTAAATGCTTTAGGATTTGCGAGTGTAGCTCGTGCTGGTGAAGGTGGTATTGCAGGTGCTGCAGCTTTTACCCTTGATACTAGTGGTAATGTTTTAGGTGTAGCAGTAGCTACTGCGGTAGGTAAGGAAAACGCTGCTGCTGCTTCTTTTAACTACACAGGTGGTGGAATACAGAACGCTGCTTGGAGTATGGGTACTGCTGGCACACTTGGTCTAACCAATATAGGAAGTACTACTGGATTTAGCGCAAATCCAGTAATTGAGCCTACTGATAGAATGGATGATGCACAAGCCAATACCTTTTCTAATAACACTGTTAATATCAAAATTGGTAAGACAACGGGAGATGACTTGATTCAGTCGCCATCATCGCCATAAATCCTTGGAGTGACTGTCTTTCATTTAATTGTGCTCCTAATTAGTTTTGACACTGAACCCACCTATACAACTATTAGCCTAGAACTAATAGACATCTCCAAAATAAAAATTATAGTAGTTTTCATGTCAGTAGACCACAGTAGGGAGGTTGCATGCAACCTCCCTACAAGGTTTTGCTTATGGCAATGTAGTTCATTAATTTGAAAACCGCTGTAAGATATAATTGTCATGAAAAATTTGTAAAAACTATATACTCATGACTCAGATATTAGAATATACACGACTTACGAAGTACCGCTATATATGGTGTATAAATTTGTCTTTTTCAAGATATTATCACTACAATTAGCGCCGTTGCGTAAGTCCTGATATTAATAACCACCCAAAAGAAATAAAAAGAGTTATTGGGATTACCGATTTTGAATTTGAAAAATTAGTAGGAAATGCTCAAAAACTTGCATTAAAAAAAAAGACAGGCGATCGCTAGTT
>JAKQYG010000595.1 GCA_023356515.1 Trichodesmium sp. MAG_R04
TATGGCGGTCAGTTCGACCGTGACAGCCTGTGGACTGGATAACGCCGACGTTGCCAGAAGGAAGCAGGAATAGAACAGATAATCATAGATTTCTATAGATTATCGTAGGTTTCTAAGAACAGTAAAGTAATGGAAAAGCTAGTGGTGGTTCCAGGAGTATGAAAAAAGCAAAACACAGCTAATCTATTAACTGTGGTATAAACCTGTGGTTGTCAGAGGCATTCTGTCATTGAATTCTTTGAAGAATCTCTGGTAGAGAGCGTTATGACCAATCACTTGTCTAGTATTTCTTTTGTTCCTATTTTGCATATCTGAATCCTTACAGCTAACTAATGCTTTTACTTGATTGTTAATATTAAAGGGGATACTAGTAGTTGTCATTTTCCAAGATTGGTGTTACCATCATAAAAGTCAAAACTTTTAGTAAAACGAACAATACAACATGAGTACATCTTCATCTTTGCCCGATATTTACCTCAGTTTCTTTATGTTTACTACTAATATGTTTGTGTTTCCTCTGAGCATGAACATCGCTCCTGTAGAATCTAAAAAACTGCTGGTAGCTCATATTAGAGAGCTAAAAGCTTTTGGTTATAGTGGATTTGAATTTCCCATTGCTCCTCCTGATGGAGAAGATTTCAGCCAGGATCTCCAAAATTATCAGGAGTTAAGGGAATATCTAGATGACCAAAATTTATCCGATGTTAAAATATGCACCAATGTAGGAGCAACCATAAACTTCGATCCTAGTTCTTCTTCTCCCGAACAACGGGAAAAAGCATTGGAATATCTCAAATCAAGAGTTGATATTACAGAAGCTTTAGGGGGTGAAATTATGATGGGTCCAATTGTTATTCCCTATGGTGTTTTTCCCACAACGAATTCTAATGAACCTATTTGGAGCGATAGACTACAAGAACATTTAGCACCACGTTATAAAAATGCACAACCTGTTCTCAACAAATTAGGGGAATATGCTGAGGAAAAAAACGTTAAATTAGCTATAGAACCTATTACTCATTGGGAAACTCCTGGACCAAATAAATTATCTCAATTAATAGAATGTCTTGAAGGTGTTCCCAGTAAACAAGTGGGAGTTACTATTGACAGCGCCCATGAAACATTAGATGGAGATGGACCAGAAATATTCTCACAACAAGTCAAGCATTTAGCTGAGGAACAACGGCTACATTATGTTCAAGTTTCGCCTCCTGATCGTGGCGCAGTTCATACCAGTTGGCTACCCTGGCATGATTTTCTCAGACCAGTTTTAGAAGTGTATAAAGGACCTATTGCTGTAGAAATTTTCAATGCTATTCCTGATTTTGTTGACTCCCTGCGTCTGTCTCGACGCAAGTTTTGGATACCAGGGCAAGATGATGGCAATTCCTATCCTAGTGCTTACACCATTGCCAATGAAGCTATTCAAGCAACCAAAAAGGAAATTACAAAATTTCTTTGAGGGTATCTGTAAATAAAATATTAAATCCTTGTGTAGGGTTAATTAGGCACAGATTAATAGTTAAACTTAATTATTTTGGTGTGATTTGCCGTAACCCAGCAATAATCAATCTTACTGCAGTTCTTAAGATTTATTTTATAGACACTCTCTAAAGCATTCCTAATTGCTATTGGGGGTAATAGTTAGGTCAATAAAGTTGACTCTGACTATTACCTGAAAACATTTTTTATGGCAATTGCGATTATACTCAAATTATTACCTAACAAAAGAATTATTTCGCTGCTGTTTTAGTAGATGGTTCTATTGTAGTGATTGAAATGCAGGTTGCTAGAATGGCTGGTTTTAATAAACGAGTAGCTTATAACCTAGCTAAAGCTTATGCAAATCAATTAGAAACAGGAGAA
>JAKQYG010000596.1 GCA_023356515.1 Trichodesmium sp. MAG_R04
TAAAAATTATAACATCTATATCCTCTCGCTGACATAGAGCTTCCATTTGTGTTACGACTGCCAATTTTTCATCTTTAATAATTAGATATTCTATTGTAGAGTGACCATGAATTCTGAGAATTTCCTGAAGTAACTGACCACTTTTGTCTGTTTCTTTTGTGCGGGTATCACTAACAGCAATTATAGCACAACCTAAAGAAATATTCTCAGGATCAGGATGAGGAATTTGTTTATCCATTCAAATAACGTAGTCTGATAAAGACTGAATTTAGTGAACTAGACGTTGTCAAAGAGCCCGTTATAGTTTTGAGAACTGAACGGCGAGGGGGGTATTTGTTTTTGTTTGACCGAAAATTGGGTTTAAAGCCTCGCCCTCAGTGGGTTTAAGCCTCGCGAGTCCCAGGTGGGCAATCCGAAAAAAAAACGGACAGGGAGGCCAGCAGCCAGACTACTGCCAAAGTAGCAGTAGCCTGTGAGATATCAACCCGCAGAGGGGCTACAGCTCGGTACTAATCCCTGTGCCTTTAGGCCTGGGAGGACGTCAAAGAAGTCCATGGTAATAACTAGACATCCCCAATCTCAAAATTTACTGGCCTGGGGTTCACTTCTAGCTTTGGTAAATTCTAAACCATACTCTTCAGCATAACGCCCCATAAAGCGCATAAAACGATCCAATTCTTCCTGAGACTTCATCACATAAAATCCCTTAAGTTTTTTGGGCTCACCATTAACTGTTGTGAGCTTAACGTCACGACTGGTTATTTGGCCTTCTTCATCAATCATATACATTCCTGTAATTGGTTGAGTAACATCTTTGCCTACAGCTTTAGGATTTTCAAAAGTCAATGTAGCTGTTCCCTGCTTACCACTACGAGAACGAGTTAACTTTATGTCTGGGGTTACTTCTTCATCCATACCTTGAATAAACTGAATTGCTGCCATTAGTATTTTTATAATCCTTAATAAATCATTAAAATATTATTATAAACAGAAAAATTATCTTCTAGAACTCTAAGTCTACAATAATCTCTACTTTTCATTTAGCATAGGGAAATGCTAGTAGACTAAAATTTGGCCCAAAATATCCTTGTATGTATCAATAAGGTTAATATTAGTGTCAAAGGCATTAATGTTGTATTCTGGAATAATTATGATGGGCCCTAGCAGTTGGCTCTAGTGGACTAGTGGACTAGTGGACTAGTGGACTGACACAAGTGGAAAAGTTTGACCATTTTTTCTGTCCTTTGTCAATGTCGGGATACATGGACACTCAAACCTTTTCGATTCCTTGAATCTGGGGATGAGAAAAGCAATTCACTAAAGATTTACAGCATTATAGTTATAATGATTGAAGTTGAAAATTTAAGTAAAGTTTATGGTTCAACCTCAGCACTGAAAGAAGTATCTTTTGCTGTACAAGAGGGAGAAATACTGGGATTTTTAGGTCCTAATGGTGCGGGTAAAACTACAACAATGCGAATCTTGGCTGGATATTTGCCTGCTACAAGTGGTACGGCTAAAATTGCAGGCTATGATGTCCATGAAGATTCGATGGCAGTAAGACAATTGATTGGTTATTTGCCAGAAATACCACCACTATATTCAGAAATGACGGTGGAAGGGTTTTTATTTTTTGTAACTAGAATTAAACGAGTTTCTGTGGGCGATCGCTCTGCTAAAGTTAAGTTGGCAATAAAAAGATGTGGATTATTAGATAAGCGCAAACAATTGATAAGAAAACTCTCGAAAGGATATAAACAAAGGGTTGGTATTGCTCAAGCTTTGGTACATGATCCCCAAGTAATTATATTAGATGAAC
>JAKQYG010000597.1 GCA_023356515.1 Trichodesmium sp. MAG_R04
TGCTCAAAAAAGGTGTACTCAAAGATTTCTACAAACTTTTCCCAGAAAAGTTTCTAAATAAAACTAATGGAGTGACTTCCCGTCGTTGGATTTTATTAAGTAATCCTAAACTTTCTGCCTTATTTTCTGAGAAACTAGGAGATAGTTGGTTGCGAAATTTAGATCAACTAAGGCAGCTAGAAAAATATGTTGATGATGTAAAATTTTGTCAACGTTGGCGACAAATTAAGAAGGAAAATAAAGCTAAACTAGCAGAGTATATTTTAAAGTATAATCGGATTGAAGTTGATACGAATTCTCTGTTTGATATTCAAGTCAAACGTATCCATGAGTATAAACGTCAACATTTGGATTTATTCCATATTATTACTCTTTACAACCGCATTAAGCAAAATCCTAGTATTAATATTCAACCTCGCACATTCATTTTTGGTGGTAAGGCAGCTCCTGGTTACTATATGGCTAAGTTAATCATTAAGTTGACTAATGTTGTTGCTGATATAGTTAATAACGACCCTGATGTCCGTGGTCGCCTGAAAGTAGTTTTCTTGGCTAACTTTAATGCTTCATTAGGTCAGTTAATTTATCCTGCTGCTGACTTATCAGAGCAAATTTCAACTGCTGGCAAAGAAGCATCGGGAACTGGTAATATGAAGTTTGCTATGAATGGAGCCCTGACTATTGGTACTCTTGATGGAGCTAATATTGAGATTCGTGAAGAAGTGGGAGCAGAAAATTTCTTCCTCTTTGGTTTAACTGCTGAAGAAGTTTTTGATCTGAAGGTTAAGGGTTATAAACCTTTAGATTACTATAATACAAATCTAGAGCTAAAAGCTGTGATTGATCGGATTGCTAGTGGCCAGTTCAGCAAAGGTAATCCTAATCTATTCAAACCTTTGATTGATTCTCTACTCTATAATGACCAATATATGCTATTAGCTGACTATCAGGCTTATATTGAATGTCAGGAACAGATTAGTCAAGCTTTCCAAGATCAAGAAAAATGGACAACAATGTCTATTTATAATTCTGTTCGTATGGGTAAATTTTCTTCTGACCGAACAATTATGGAGTATGCGAAAGAGATTTGGGGAGCAACGCCAGTTAAGATTAATCAAGAAACATATACTCAAAATAGTGCTGGTTTGAAGGTGGATAATGAATTGCTCTAATTTTTAATCTTGAAGGTGTCAAAACTGATTTGATTTAAGTTTTGATGAAGAGACGTTCCTGGTAACGTCTCTTATATTAATTCTGGACTTTATTTAATTCTCATTCCTTATAGCAGTCGAAGCAAAGGTTAGGACATTACTAAATGCTGAAATTCGCTCAGAGATTACTTCTGACTTCTTACTTACCCGTAGTGCTATACTTCGACTGCTATATGTTAAAAAACATCAACAACTTTGCTTTAATTATTGGGGCTATGAAATGTGGCACGACCAGTCTTTTTTATTATTTATCGCAACACCCTGAAATCTGTAGTTGCCGGGAAAAAGAACCTAATTTTTTTACAAATGATGCCAAATGATATTAGGGATTTAATTGGTATTAAAGTTATGAATTATGGAATTGGAAACCAACTGTACATAAAATTGCTCTAGAAGCTAGTACTTATTACACAAGATTCCCAACTCTACCCAGTACGGCTAAAAGAATATCTCAGATAAGTTTCATAACTTGAACGACGATTCTACAAAGCATATGATATTATGTTAAACGGCTAAATAATAGAAAAGTAAATGACAGCAGTAAAAACTGAAAAATTAGAT
>JAKQYG010000598.1 GCA_023356515.1 Trichodesmium sp. MAG_R04
GCCCTTTTGATAAGTTTTCTCTGACTATATCTCCATCTAATATTTCTACTTTACAACCTCTTTTTTCTAATTTTTCTGCCACAATTTTGCTGATAGTTGTTTTACCAGCTCCACTTAACCCGGTAAACCAGAGAATGAATCCTTTTTCCATTTGACCTTAATTTTTTTAATTTTTTACTAAAATTGTATTTTATACTAAATCCGAGTATAAAAGTAGGTTTGTCTCATCACCTAATCCGTTATTTAGTATAAGGCTGTAACTTTAGAAAATTCCCTCTCACTAAGGCATATTTAATATTACCTATATTTCTGAAGTAGTAGCTAATACATTCGGATAATTATGGAAAAAAAGTCTTAATTGTACTCACTAATTGGAGAATCTGTAAGTTTATTTTAGTTATAACTTGATATTTGCTTCAGGATAAAATCCCCTTTAATCTACTTGTATATTACACCCTTTTCTATAAATTTAACTGATAAATTATTTTCTAAATATCCTGATTTTTTTCTCAAGGTCCGTATCAAATAGTAGATGCTTCTAATATGGACAGAACCTATGCACAATTATAACTATACGCAAATAATTATATCCTTTTTATTATTACTAGGTAATACTGCTAGTAGCCAAGTTCTCATGATTGCCAATGAACTTGAATTATCTACAAAATTTTTTAGAGGTAGTACACATAACAATCATGGAAATGTGGAGTCTCCTCCTCCAGGAAGAGAAAATATCCGAAATTACTCTCAACTTATCAATGTAATGCCTGGTTCTGGGCTAGATAATCAGGATATTACTATTGATCCTTTTCGTCGTGGTAGTGGACGCTAAGACTATCTCCTAATTTTTAAGTTTTAGATCAAGCATTCTACCTCTTCGTAACTGTAAAAGTTAGTTGAACCTTATAACTTACTGAAAAATTAGGTTTGAAGCCTTATCCATAATCGGGAAACAATCCTTCCTATTGCTATAATAAGACTTGATTTGAATACTCGCTAAGTCTAGTAAATACTGCAAGAAAGAAGAGGTTTATCGAAACTCCTTCAGTTGAGAGTTAAACTTGGGAAGCTTTTCGATCAATGAGCAGCTTCTTTCCTGAAGGCACAAATAAAGACCCACAAAGATTTTGGGTAAGTCGCCCTCAGGTATTCCGAGAAAGGAAACAGATGAGGAGAACAGCCTAAGACTGCCGCCAAGGTAGCAGGAGCCTGTGAGACGTTACCCACAATTAGAGTTAAGGATCGGTTGTTTCCCTATACCTTTAGGCCAGGGAAGATGTCAATTTATTGACATAGTAAAAATTTATCTTAATTAAATATGATAGTTACCATTTATCCTTACTAGCAGAACTTAGGATAAATGGTATTTTAGTATCCTACTCCCTTCCCGCTAAAAAATCACCTATTATGTAATATCTATTATTACATAATAGGTGATAAAGGATGAATCATGATTAAATCTTTAGGAAATAGAACTTTTAGGTTAGGCGATCGCCATTGATGAATTTGCTGTTTATGAGCGCCCAAGCATTTTTTACGGATGGGCAGAAAAAAATACACGCTCCGAAGTGCCCAGCAATGAGAAGTTGACTATTATTTTAGATAATAACTCGACACATAAAAAGAAAATGAAATCTCAATTAAAATTTTATCTCATTAATGCTCAAATATCAGATAAAATTGTTGTAGATTTTATTCATACTCCAACATATTCCCCTAATTTTAATTTAGTTGAATATATTATTCATCTTTTAAGACTTAAACTGTTGC
>JAKQYG010000599.1 GCA_023356515.1 Trichodesmium sp. MAG_R04
ATGAAATCTAAACCAATCAGGATATGAATGTAGTCTTGCTGCTTCTCTAACTGTGATACATCTGGGTGTAAATGGGTGTATTGGTCTAGGAGAAGTATATGCACCTCTACTACTTGGTGTCCCTGCTCTAAGTGTGTTACAAATACCGTGAGGATTAAGCTTATAAAAGCGACTTACTGGTTCAGTTTTTCCTGGTGTTGTAGCATCAAATCTTGCTATTGATTTTTGTGTATGTCTTGTTCGTAAACTAGAGGTTAATATTCCCCAATCATATTCACGCTTATAAGAATAATCATTATGCAAACATTCCAAACTACGCAATTTTTTAGAATATTCGCTTGGTTTACCGTAGTCATTTTCTGCTTTTACCCAATCTACTTCTAATAATTCTGGATAATTTTCTACTTCTGGTAAATCTCCTATTGCCTCAAGGACAGTTATATAGTTTTCTGATTTTTTATGTGTTTTAATTTGGGGATAGTTTGGTAGTGTTAAACCATTTTGACATCCTAGCATGAATAACCTTTCCCGATGCTGTGGAACACCATAATTAGCAGCATTTAAAACTTGGTAAGGCAGCTGTGCTTTATAACCATTTTTAGATAATTTATCGATAACTTCCTCAAGAAAAAATTTGTGTTTTCCTACAGTTAAACCTTTAACGTTTTCTATGACAAAATATTTAGGTTTTAATTCCAAAACTAGCTGCAAAAAATGATATATAAGTGCATTACGCGGATCGTCTAAAACACGTTTTCCAATCATAGAAAATCCTTGACATGGAGGACCGCCAAAAATCACATCAATTTCTTGATTAGGAGTATTTAATTTCTGTCTAATTTCATCCCCTTTTATATTGACAATATTACGACATAATATTGACCAAAAGGGAAAATTAAACTTATGAGTAGCACAATGAATTGGGTCTAATTCTACGGAAATAGGTATATCAAATCCTGCTTGTTCAAATCCCAGAGTCATACCTCCTGCACCTGCAAATAAATCGATACCAATTGGTCGTTGCATAGAAAATCTCTAGATTTACTATTAATAAAGACGGGACTTACGCAAAGGAAATACTTATAGTGCAAATATCTAAATCGATCACCGATAATACACCATATATGGCATCATTGCGTAAGTGATGAAAAAGTTAGTATTTTGGGCACTACCATGCCAGAAAAATCAAGGGACAAATATATTCGACTACCTCCTTGTTCTTATGTAGGGATATTGCATGGAATGTCCCTACCTATTCCCCTGCTTCTTAAAAAGACTTTTTGAGCAGATCCTAATTAATTACCCAACTAGATTTGAGCTATTTTTAGTTCTTTCTGGCATTTTCCTTGCTAATACTCTGTTTTGAGCCATTTTCCCTGTTAAAAATATTAAAGTTCAGTTAGTGGCATAGACTCATCTATTTTACTTTTGACTTAAACCATACTTATTGATTAAAGCATCTCTTGCTTGCTCTCTATCATCAAAATGAATTTTTTCTGTACCCAGAATTTGATAATCTTCGTGACCTTTCCCAGCTATTAATACCCCATCTTCAGGTTTAGCCTCCATAATAGCTGTACGAATAGCTTCAGCTCGATCACCTATGACCAAAGGCTTAACTTCTGGAGATATTCCCTCTAAAATATCCTGTAAAATTTTTTCCGGGTCTTCAGTGCGGGGGTTATCAGAAGTCACCACAGCTAAATCTGATAACTCAGCAGCAATTTTACCCATTTTAGGTCGCTTAGTACGATCGCGA
>JAKQYG010000006.1 GCA_023356515.1 Trichodesmium sp. MAG_R04
TCGCCTGTCTTTTTTTGTCTTCAACTTTTTGAGCATTTTCTATTAATTTTATTAGTTGTTTATCTGTAATACCAATAATCCTTTTTGTTTCTTTTGGATGATTATAAATATATTCTAATATATTATTCATTTGGGGACAGCATATATATAATTGGGCACTACAATTTTACCTTAATTTCTATTTTGGAGAGGTCTATTGAAAGAAAGTAAACTCTTAAAAAAATAAGTGACTATCTGGTTGAATATTAATTTCCATAGGTACTGCTTGCGGTTCTGTATTAAGAGCAAACATAATTGCATCAGCGGCAGTTTCAGAACTCAGCATTTTTGAGCGATCAACTTTCAGATTAACATTATCCCAAAAGGATGTATTCACTCCCCCAAAATAGAAAAGAGTTACTTTAATACCATAACGTCGTAATTCATCTGCCATACATTTGCTCAATCCTACCAAACCAAACTTAGAAGCACAATAAACACTTCCCATTGCCATTGAATGTTTGCCAAGAATCCCAATAACGTTACAAATATGGCCAGATTTTTGTCCTTTCATAATATTGGCAGCAGCTTGAGAAGTGTAGAAACTACCTTTCAAATTTAGGTCAAGCATAATATCCAGGTCAGCAGGTTCAATTTTATTCCATTGCTTGAGGATACCTGCTCCTGCTGCATTGATCAAAATATCTATTTTGCCAAAATGCTGGGCGGCTTTTTCCATCAAGGTTTCTACTTCCTGTGGATTGGTGATGTTTGTAGGTACAGTAATAATTTCGGTTGTAGATAGTTGGGTTGCTAAAGCATCTAATCTATGATTATCTCTAGCGGCCAAAACTAAATTGGCGCCAGAGCTGGCCAGTTTATGTGCCACTTTTGAACCTATACCTCCAGTGGCACCTACTACTACTACAACTTTGCTCTTCATTGACTTTGTCTTTACTTTTGTTTACATTCTTTTTTATCATATACTACTTTAAAGTCAAAAGTAAGATTTTAGATGCTCAAAACTTTGGCTTCCCAGTAATTTTAGGAAATCGTGTGACATTTGTAGGGACCTTGCATGCAACGTCCCTGCAAACTCCCCTGGTTATTAAAAAGACTTTTTCAGCACACCCTAATTATATTTATAAAAATTAATATTTTGTTATACTATGGGGTAGTTTATTTTGAACCCAAATGAATATTCCTAACTTAGATAACCAAGATGTTGATCGTATTGTTGAAATGGCTTGGGAAGATCGAACACCATTCGAGGCTATCAAAGCTCAGTTTGGTCTCCAGGAGAAACAAGTAATTGTATTAATGCGACGCTCTCTTAGTATCTCAAGCTTTAATATGTGGCGCAAGCGAGTTACTGGACGCAAAACTAAGCACACTCAGAGAAGAGCCTTTAACCTCGGTCGTTTCAAGTCAAAAAACCAAAAAAATTAACTAGACTTTATATGATCTTTCTATAGTTCAATCCCATTTGAAAAGGCTTTCATCTGGTAGTCATCTAGGCTATTCAAATTGTTAATGATTGTTAAGATGAGCTTGCCTTACTCTGAAATCTACAGTGTTTTGATCAATAAATAAACAAGATATAGACTTCCAGATCCATTTGTAGAGTGGAAAAAATATTTTGAATTTTGAGTGTTAACTTAACCTGACAAACCAACGACCTTCTTTAGATTTATACAACTTCAGCGAACTACATAACTTCAAAAATCTAGGAAACTTTTTACTTGGTTGAAATTCTCTAATAGCTTTTGTAATTGATTGGCCATATAACCGATGAAACTCACTACCAAGATTAGAAATAGGAACATAACTTCCTGGAGATTTAGCAGTTAAATTTGTTACAATTTTGACTAATACTTTTTCCATATCTTTCTGAGAAATAATCCTAGGAGCATTGGTAATATCAGTATTTTTTTTTTCCTTATTTGGGGTAGAATTTAATTTTTTTTTCTGGTTTAAGCAGATTAAAAATACTAATATAAGTCTGAGATTTTTCTGACGGTTTATGAAGCGCAAAATAAATTGGATAATTGACAAATATATAATTTGACTTATGACTAGGAAAGTGAGTTTCAACTACATCCTTAAGATTTAACTTATAAGTTTCCTTATACAAAGCAGAAATTCTCGAAAATTTAATCCATTGCTGTCCAATCTTTGCTGTTTCTGCTCGAATTAATTCCTGTAACTGAATAACAAATTTATTAACACTAGGAATGTCTGGAACCGACAAAGCATATATTTTTGATTCCCCAGTTTTACTATTTAAGATTGTAATTTGATTTTTATATTTCCGCACCTGATATACCGTTAACCCATGAGATTTTAGGGTAGTCCCAAGATGAGTTAATCCTCGGTCCGAAGAACAAACTAAAATTTCCTTAGCCTTAGGATAATTGAGAAAAATAGAAGAACCTACCGTTGCCATTTTTAAGTCAGCACTATCTTTTCCAGAAGGAACATGAATTAATTGATAACCACGTTGATGAAATTCTTCATCTTTTTTCCCCATACTGCGCCAGTTAGCAAAAGCAACTTTAATTTGAATTGGATAATTGCAGATATCTACAAGAATTTTTTCTGTTTCAGGATTGAGTGGTAAATTTTCTACATCTAACAGTAAAATAGCAATTCCTGACTCTGCTAATTTTGTTCCATTTGTGGATAAATCAGATACCTGATAATTAACAATTTTACTTGATGGAACTAGTGTTATTTCTGGATAAATGTATTTGTCTATCTCAGAAACTAAAACTTTATATTCAGCAGAATTAATAAATTCTGGAGTTAGGATAATTTGGATATAATTTTTAACTTTTAGCTTCAAAGCATCCTGGTTCTTAACATTAGAAAGCCCTTTTGTTAACTTATCCATCAAAGTAAGTTTATACTTGGGATCATGCCAAGGAATACCACTGTACTTTGAGGTTATCCATTCTGGATGTTGCTTTTGAATGGACACAATAGCTTGGTAAATATAGTGGCTGATAGTGTTAATATTAGTAGAATTATTGGTCACTAGCAAACCAGAAGTATCTGACATGGCCTACTTGTCTAATTATGTGAGCTTGGATAATCTCTTTAATTTTTATAGCGAGGTAATCTTAGTTTTCCTAAAAACCTGCTTGAGTTTAAGTTATATTGTTTTAATACTTGAGTGTAAGGTTTAAAGGTTTTTATACCTATTGTAATACTAATTAACTTATTTTTACCGGATCATAACACATATTTAAAAAAAAACAAGTAAAAAATTGGGCCTAAGGGACATAAACGCAAGTATAAACATTTTGGCTGGGGGAGGAGCAGTGTCAGTCTGGGTCGCGGGTTTTTGACCCGAAGAGAGTAAATCTCGCATATGCGGGTGCTATGAAGCAGAAAGCCCCTAACAGCGATGCTAGGGGATCCCTCGCTGTCTCGTGAGAGCAGCGTCGGGAGGATGTCAATAATCCCTAATTATCTAGGTATTAGGTAAGACTTTCATACTTTGACCCGCTAGCCATCCAGTTGTCCATGCACTTTGAAAATTAAAACCACCCGTAACTCCATCAATATCCAAAATTTCTCCTGCAAAATACAACCCCTGACAATAACGACTTTCCATAGTTTTAAAATTAACTTCTTTTAAACTTACTCCACCACAAGTAACAAACTCTTCCTTAAAAACTCCTTTTCCTCGAATTTCATATTTACCTTGAGTTAATTCCAAAATTAACTTATTAATAGCTTTATTTGATAACTCTGCCCAAGGTTTTTGAGAGTCAATATCTGCAGCAATAACTAAACGTTCCCATAAACGACGCGGTAGAGCAAAAGGGCAACTATTAACGATCACCTTTTTCTGAAAACTTTTAAATTCTAATAGCTTAGTTCGTATCTCTTCTGGATTAATATCTGATAACCAATTAATTAATAAATCAGATTGATAATTATTTTCATAAAGAAACCTAGCACCCCAAGCAGATAACTTTAAAGTTGCTGGTCCACTTAAACCCCAATGGGTTACCAGTACAGGGCCAGTTTGTTTCAACTTAGCTTTCGGAATTTGTAAACAGGCATTTTCGACCGAAATACCAGCCAAATCTTTCAGACGTCGGTCAGAGATATTAAAAGTAAATAAAGAAGGAACAGGAGGAAGAACTTTATGGCCTAGTTTTTTAGCCAAACGGTGGCCAATAGGACTACTGCCAGTTGCCAGAAGCAAGCGATCGCACTCCAGAAATTCCCCCGATCTTAACTCGACTAGAAATAAATTTCTCCCTCCTTCTGTTGTCTTGCATTTGACTGAAACTACTGCTGCACCTGTACGAATATTTATACCCTTAGACAAAGCAGCCTTAGTTAAACATTCAACTATTGTGGCAGAATCATCAGTAGTGGGGAACATTCGTCCATCTGCTTCGGTTTTTAACTGCACGCCTCTACAAGCAAACCATTCGACAGTATCGCGAGCTTGAAATCTAGTGAATGCTCCTCGAAGTGCTTTGCTACCTCTGGGGTAGTTTTGGATAAATATTGCTAGGTCAAAACAAGCATGGGTGACATTACAACGTCCACCACCAGATATACGTACTTTTGCTAGAGGTTGTCGCCCTGCTTCTAAAATGGTAACATGGTTCTGGGGTGCTGCTGCCAACGCTCCAAAAAAACCTGCTGCTCCTCCACCAACAACTACAATTTTAAGAGGTGGGATTTTAAACATACTTTTTCATTTTAATTTGTTTCTCTCTACGTAGTCGATGATGATCATGCTTAAGCGAAAATTGCCAATTTTTGACAGAGTGAAGATCCTGAAAACCCTTATCTCACAATATTTCTTTTAGGTGCTTGTCACTCCGTGAGAGTTGGAACTTAAGATTATCAAAAATTGATAGATTTTAACTACTTCTCAAAAATATGTAGATTTATGTCAAAAAGTTAACAAAAATAAATATTTTTTTCGTAAAAGTGTGAAATTAGAATACATTCAAGCTATATTATAATAAAGCAAAGCTGTACAAATCTGGGTATCTGGCTTCTGTGAGTTACTGCCTTAATCCCAATTGCCCCGACCCCTCCGATCCATTGAATGGAGGTAGACGCACCTGTTGCCAATGTGGCTCAGAACTGGTGCTGCAAAATCGGTATCGTATTATCAAGCCTCTTGGGGGTGGAGGTTTTGGCAAAACTTATCTTGTCGAAGATCAAGGAGTGCTAAAAGTTCTCAAAGTATTACTGAAAAGTCATCCGAAAGCTATATCGCTGTTTCAGCAGGAAGCACAGGTACTTATCAGTTTAAGAAATCCTGGGATTCCTAAAATAGAGGAAGATGGCTACTTTACATTCTTACCAAAAAACAGTGAAGAGTCTTTACACTGCCTAGTAATGGAGTTTATCAACGGCTCGAATTTGCAGGATTGGATGAAGAGTCGTCGCCATAGGCCAATCAGTCAAACTAAAGCAGTCAATTGGCTAATACAATTATCGGAAATATTGGATAAAGTTCATCAGCAAAATTATTTCCATCGAGATATTAAGCCTCACAACATCATGCGGAAGCCGAATGGCCAATTGGTGTTGATAGACTTTGGAACTGTCAGAGAGGTATCTGATACTTACTTGCTAAAAGTTGTAGGTGAAGGGCCAAACGTCACAGGAATTGTTTCTCCAGGGTATACCGCTCCAGAGCAAACGAATGGGAAAGCAGTGCCCCAATCAGATTTTTTTTCTTTGGGACGCACTTTTGTTTATTTATTAACAGGTAAACCCCCAACAGCTTTTCCACAAAATTCGCGTTCTGGAAGGCTGGAATGGCATAAATATGCCCCTACAATCTCAACAAAATTTAAAGAAATTATAGATTATTTAATGGCACCTTTTCCTGGTAATAGACCTCAGAACCCAACGATGATTTTGCAGTGTCTAGCAGATATGGAAATAGAAAATAGCTCAATTGATGATTCTCAGATTTCTACTACTGGTCAACAAGGTCGTTTAACAAGGGGAAATGCAAAAGGATCAATAGACAGAATTAACACTAGGCCAAAAGTACAGACAAAAGTCAAAACTAATACAAGTACAACAGCATTTAGTAGTAAATCAAGAATTAAGTTGATAAATAACTTAATAGTAGGGTTAACAATGTTGCTATTAGCAGGGGCAGCTTCCCAGTTTTATGGCATTTGGCGCTATAGAATGTTTCCTACTAATCCGGTTTTTTTATTGCAATCTTTGAACAGTAGTAGATTTTTACAAAGAACCTTAAATAGTTATATTGGAGAAGTAAATGCAATAGCTCTGACACCAGACGGTGAAACTTTAGTTAGTGGTAGTCTCAATACCATCAAAATTTGGGACCTTAATACTGGGAAACTAAAAAACGATATTCGAGATGCTCATACAGATAAAATAACTACTCTGGCCATAAGTCCTAATGGTGAAATATTGGTGAGTGGTAGTACAAACAAAACTATCAAAATATGGGATATCCAAAATGGTAAACTATCGGTAGAGATTCTAGGTCACAATGGTCCAACAAATGCAGTTGCCATCAGCCCAGATGGACAAATATTAGCAACTGTTGGCAGCGATAAATTAATGAAGTTGTGGAACATCCAAACAGGTAGTCGGAGACTGACTCGCATACCAGATAAGGAATATGAAGTAAATTCTTTGGCTTTTAGCCGAAATGGGGAAGTTTTAGTTACTGGTAGTAATAACGGTACCATTAGATTGTGGGATTCAAGTACGCTGGCTCGAAAACAAACTTTACAAGGACATACCAAGGCAGTTAATACAATCGCCATTAGTCCAGATAATAAAACCTTAGCTAGTGGAAGTAATGATGGTACCATTAGGCTATGGGATTTAAACACAGGAAAAGAGAAAATTGTAATTACACCTAGTACAAGTTCAGTTAAAGCTCTTGTTTTCAATACTGATAGCCGAACAATAGTTAGCGGTGGTGACAATATTACTATTTGGAATATAAATACCAAAGAAAAATTAGAAACACTTTTTGGTCACGCAAAAAAAATAAGTGCTCTTGCTATAACTCCTGATGGCAAAACCTTAGTCAGTGGTAGCCTAGATCAAAATATCAAAGTTTGGCGAATGCCGTAAGTCTGAAACCTACAATCTGCTCAACAAAATGTAGTATAACAATATAATTCAAAAGTCAAAAGTAATAAGAAAATTATAGTGGTCAAATTCCCTAAACTCTATGTCATAATCAATTCTTTCAAAAAAACTACCTGGTTTTCGGCCCTTAAACTCATATCCCGCACTTCAAATATACTACAAGAGTATTTTTGAGGAAGAATATGGATTACAGCCCCTATTATTACTTATTATTCTTAATAGCTTCAGTAATACCCCGCATCTCGCACCACAAATATACTACAAAGGCCTTTTTAAGGAAGAAGGTTGATTATATCCTCTATTATCCCTAATAATTATCAATAGTTATAGTCTTGTCGTATGTATTTTTACTTACAAGCTTCATAGTTATTATCAGGCATGGATTTCAATCGATAGTTTTTATACTATGTTTTGTCGTGAGGAATGTAGGTTGCATGCAACATCCCTATTTTTCCTTCTGGAAGATATTAGGGGTAAGTCTTCTGCTATAGCAATGAGCGCTCACATACTTGTATACTACTATCGTCTGAAAAATGTAGCACAAATTTTTGTTGCTATTACCAATACTTTGAATATATTATATTGGTAGTACATTGTATTGTTTAAACATATAAGTGCACGTTGCTATATCTGAAAAAGATTTTTTCAGCAGACCTTAACTAAAAAAGAAAAAAGTAGGGAAAAGAATCAATGATCCTTTTACCCTAACTTTAATATCCAGTTAATTAACCTTATCTTTCTAGAACCTAAATTGAGTTCTTATTGTACCAACCCAAAGAGTATCATTATTATCATCATGATTAGGATTAGTAATTACAAAGAAACCAGGAGTAATAGCAATTTTGTCATTCATTTGGAAGCGATAAAATACCTCCACGTGAAGAGAAGTATCATCGTCTTCCATAGAATTATTACCATTATCAGTAATAATTGGCGGAATGCCAACAATAATACCTCCCAAGCTACCTTCCTTAATTAAGTCTGGGAAAGCTAAAGTCAAAGCACCATTAAGAATAGTAACATCGTCGTTATTACTGCCATCTTCACGACGAGCAAAGGAGGAACCAAACCAACCGCCTATTTTAAAGCCATCAGTAATTAGCCATTGAACTTCAAAGTTCAGATTATCTGCGCTAGCCCGTACGCCAGCAAAAGGATCCTTGCCTTTGAAACTCCCTGTACTTCCTGTGAGGTTCACATCTCCTTTGGAATGGAAGCTATGGCCATAACCTATCTGAAAAGCTATCCGATCACTTGGCTCAATTTTAAACTGGCTAAATGCACTATAACCACCATTAAAAAGACCTTGACCTTCTTCAGGTTTGGCTGGGTCTGATGCAGCATAACCAACTGTCAACTTAATTACGTCATTAAAGGCATAAGCAAATTTAAAACCTGCATCAGAAGGAGCACGATAGAAAGTAGGGTTAAATCGCCCAAATCTTGAAATAGAACCAGCACCAGTACTTTCAAAAGGTGCAATAGTTCCCATAAAGTCGTCCAGACCATAACCCTTAGCCGCTACTTCTATTTTCCCTTTACCATCTAGTAAAGGAAAACGATAGGCCAACTTACTCATGGAAACATCATTATTTGAGCTACTATCCGTAGAAAGACGAGCCATCAAAGTGTTAGTCAAATCTTGACCACTATAGTCCGGAACGTTGTTAGCTTGTAAACGAGTTCTCAAGCGGTCTTTCCCAGTAAAACTAGTATCAAAGTTTAAACGAACTCTATAACCCAAAGTAGCCTGAGTTTTGTCATCATCGCTTCTTGGTATATCACGACCTGCGGGTCTTTCTCCCCAGGTATCACTCAACCAGAACAATACTTCACCATTTAGTTTTGTTGTAGTAGAAAACTGATTGGCCTCTAATTCTGATGTTCTGGACTCTAGAGAATCAACTCGTCCCTGCAAAGCAGCTAATTCTGCAGCAAACTCCTCTTGTAGTCTTTGCAAAACTGACAAATCTTCCCTAGTTGATAAATCTGCAGTTGCACCAGCAATTAATTCTGTGATTCTATCTAAACAAGCATTTAAACCTGCTGCAAACTCAAACCGGGTCATAGCTCGATTTCCCTTATAAGTACCGTCAGGATAACCTGCGATACAACCATAACGCTCTACTAAGGATTGTAAAGCTTGGAAAGCCCAGTCTGTAGGTTGTACATCAGATAACTGAGTCACAGATGTTACCTGACCCATGTACTGTCCATTTGCCAAATTTGAAACCCTTACTGGTACCAGTGAAGGGTCATACATTGGCGTTGTACGACTACCAACAACTTGAGAAATCTCAATCGTGTCTTGAGCTAAGTTCTGATTTACAGAACCTTCATCACTTCCTAAATTTCGCAAAGGAGCCTCAGCAGCGATCGCCGAGCCTGCCATCAATAATGCTACACTAAGAATACTAGGACTGTTTTTAAAAGTATTCCAGATAATTTTTCTCATATTTATACCAATCCTCACACCATATTTACATCATTCAGGCAGCACCTAATTTTACTTTGGTTAACATAACCTGAACTGAGACTTTTTCAATCGCGACCACATTCTAAATTTTGGTTGCAATTTTATATTTATTTTTTAACCATATTATTGAATATGGTTTACTGAATCAATCTAAACTTCGAATCAATCTACTATTCTCCTTATCACAATTTTTTTGATTTGTCTATGTATGATATTTTCTAATGATGAGTTTACAGTATCACCTTAGAAATTAGATTTTGCTTAATTTAGAAAAAATTACACTCTTGTGCCAGGTTCTACACCTAATCTAACCAAATCTTACACCTAATTTAATAATTTGCAACCTCAATTTTTAAAGTATTTCTTCAAAAAACAAGCCAAAAACAAATATAGGAAAGAATATTAGAAGAAACTGATAGCTAAATAAATATACAATTAAAATAATTAACTAAAAGTATAAAGTTATTCTAAAAAACGATTTACTTTAACAAAAACATTAAGCACAGCAATTCCCAGCATTTGCTAGGTTTCGGAGAGCAGTTAATTTTTTTTTACCTAAAAATTGGGTTTAAAGCCTCGTCCATAAGCGGGCGACTTTTTAGTTGATTTTTTTTCACAGGTTATGTTATGATAGATTGTCGATTAGTTCACGAGAAATATATTTAATCGCGGGTGGGTAATCCGAGACAAAAAACAGACATTGAGGCTGGCATGAGACTACTGCCAAAGTAGCAGCAGCCTATGGAATGTAAACCCCCCGATGGGCTACGGATCTTGAGGAATTCCTGTGCCTTTAGGCCGGGGAGGATATCAATAGGCCAGTTAGAACTTATAGGTACTGTAGCAGTATACAATTTTGGATGAAACCTGAAACATTTATTGTTTTCATGGCAAACTGATGAGTTTATGAGGCCATATTTTGACGAATGCTATTATACTCTCTGTGGATGTTGGATTGCCACAAATAAAGTTCTTCCATTTTTAGTAAAAACGGCCCACAATTTTAGTAAAAACGGCCCACAAGTTTCGGTTTCTGTTGATCCAATGCCAAATAAGTAGGGCTTGCTGATTAATTATAAAAGTATTAACATTATCAATAAAGGGTTTAGCCTGATCTGGCTTGCAAAAAGTACCAGCTTTTTGATGATTTAAGCTCCAAGAGTTTTAAAGAAAAGTTAAGGGACAATTATTACTACCACCTCCTCTGTAATTACTATTACTCCTGGCTCTCTATTCCCTATTTACTTATCTCTACTCCCAATCTGAAAAAGCTTTTTCAGCCAACCCTAAGTATGCTTTACCAGCATTAGAGCTAGAGCAGGGAATATACCAGATTGAATTATTGCCAAATCAAGTCAAATGATTGGCCTGATTAATTGTTTTACCTTCTTTCCCACTCCCTTATTTCCCTTTTAAACAGCCTTTAAACTGTAAATCTTTTGGGGTTCTAAATGCTCCATGACTGTTAATAATTCAGGTTTTTCAAAACTATGGCGTTTTAATTTTACTTGTAAAGCAGTCATGGGATCGGAACCAGAAGCAATGATAAATTCCAACTTTAACAGATTGGGCCATTGAGATATTTCTGTTAACACTTGAGCGATCGCCACCAAATAAGGATTATCTGATTGTTCATACCATTTTAATGTAGTCAATATTGCTTGTTCTAAACCAAAATTAACTATTAGAGGCGCTTGAGCAAAGACTGCCATTGCGACTGGCCTAGTTTCTTCCTGCAAAAGAAAATTATATTTTTTTTCTTTGATTAAACTGCGTAATTTTTCCAAATATTTATACCGTTCTTGAACCGGAGATTTCAAGGTTGCAATATCAGAACTATCGGAGAATTTTTCTTCTGTTTTTTGGTAATTCCAATCAATAGCAATAGTTACTAAATAACTGCGTAACAACATATGACCTAATTTTTGAGCTTTAGTTGCCAAATAAGCAGAATTATAATCTGTTGTTTCAATTAACAAAGGAACTGGATCTACTACTTCAATACCATAACCATTTAGACCAGCTATTTTACGGGGATTATTTGTAATTAAGCGTATTTTCTTCACACCCAAATCATGTAATATTTGCGCCCCCACGCCATAATTGCGTAAATCTGCTGGGAACCCTAATCTTTCATTAGCCTCCACAGTATCTAATCCTATATCCTGTAATGAATAGGCTTTCAATTTATTAATCAGACCTATTCCTCTGCCCTCCTGTCGCAAATAGACAACCACTCCTGCACCTGCGTATTCTATCATTTTCATTGCTGCTTGCAGTTGCATTCGACAGTCACAACGAAGGGAACCAAAAGCATCTCCAGTTAAACACTCAGAATGTACTCGAACCATTACATCTTTTTCTGGAAATTCTGCTGGGTTGCCTTTAACAATAGCTACATGTTCTGAGTTATCTTGAGTATTGCGGTAGGCATATATTTGGAAGTTACCAAACTGGGAGGGTAACTCAGTAACGGTTTCTCGGTAAACAAAGCGATCATTTTTGATACGATAACTGATTATGTCAGCAATACTAATAAGTTTCAGATTATGATTTTTTGCATATTCTACTAATTGATGTAATCTTGCCATTGAACCGTCTGGGTTTTGAATTTCACAAATAACTCCCGCTGGATATAAACCTGCCAGTCTAGCTAAGTCAATAGCAGCTTCTGTATGACCTGCTCGTTTTAATACTCCTCCTTCTCTTGCTCGAATGGGGAATACATGACCAGGGCGATGTAAATCTTCTGGTTTGGTAGTAAGGTTAATGACAGCTTGGATAGTTCGTGCACGGTCTTCAGCTGAGATACCTGTAGAGACTCCCAACTCTGGGGAAGCATCGATACTAACAGTGAAGGCAGTTTGGTTACTATCAGTGTTTTTAGTAACCATAAGTGGAATGTCTAATTGGTCGAGGCGATCGCCTGTTAATGCCAGACAAATTAGACCTCTAGCTTCTACTGCCATAAAATTAATCATGTTTGGAGTAGCAAATTGGGCTGCACAAATGATATCTCCTTCGTTTTCTCGATGTTTATCATCGACTACTACGACGCAGCGGCCTGCCTTAATGTCCGCTAGCGCACCATCAATAGAGTCAAATCTAAATTGAGAATCAAATTGAAAATTTTGTTTTTTTTGTTTGTTCACAGATAGGTCCCCAGGTTTTGTAAATTTTTTTTAAGTATGCTTAAAAGTATACAGTCGATATTTTGGACTACAAGCATACTACACAAGTATTTTTAATGCATAAGGTAGATTACAGCCTCCATTTTTAGTAATAATTATCAATAGTTTATGTAATATGTATTTTTACTTATAAACTTCATAGTTATTATCAGACAAGGCTTTTATTCACTAGTTTGAGTACTACATTTTGATCTGTGAAATGTAGGATGCAAAGATTATAGCGTTTCGCGGAAGTGAAAATTCAAAATCCAACTCTTCCTTACCCCCTTTATAAAAAGTAAGCATTCAGGTATTAACAGTCAGCTCTCAGCTTTTGAATTTATGCAAGCAACTACTAAGGTTACCTGATGAACAATTACATTTCCTTGTTCAGAGAAAAAACCTTCTAAATTTTAATTTAGAACTTAACTAATGCGCATTTTAAATGAATATCAGCTTAGATATTGAGCTGATAGCTAAATACTTAAAGCTATAGTTATCATACAGACAAAGAAATTTGTGAACCTTGGACAGTTTTACTAACTTCAATTCTAGCCTGAAAAGCTTCTTTGAAATGAGGAATATGAGTCACGGTTAAAATACAAGAAAAATCAGCAGAAATGGCATTAATAGCTGCAATTAATCTATCACATCCTTCAGCATCTTGAGTACCAAAACCTTCATCAATAATCAACATTTGTAAGGCAGTACCGGAACGCTGCGCTAATAATTTTGATAAGGCTAAACGAATTGCAAAATTGACTCGAAAAGCTTCCCCTCCTGAATAAGTCTCATAAGGTCTTGTACCTTTTGTATCCGCAATTAAAATATCTAATGTATCTATCCACTTAGAATTTTTCTTACTTCCTTTTGTAGCTTTTTGTGTCACAAATTGTACGTGAAGTTGATTCGCACTTAATCTCGCCAAAATTTGATTAGTTTCTGCCTCCAATTGGGGCAAAATATTCTCAATCATTAATGCCTGAATCCCTTTTTTACCAAAAGCTAAACTTAATTCCTGATAAACTCGATATTGTCGTTTAGTAGTTTGTAATTGTTCTAATTGTTGACTATTTTGAGCTTGCAAATTTTCTAAATGTTTTAATTGCTGTTGAATTTGGCCTAAACTTCCCAAATGTTTATCTAACTGCTGACGACGCTCTTGAATTTTTATGTCTAAATAGGTAATTTTTTCATCCAGGTTTGGAGTTTGTTCTAACTGTTGATTTAAAACGGAAATCTGACCTTTAATTCCTGCTAAATCTTGCTGTCGATTTTCTATAACTGTTTTTAGTTGGTTACTCCTTTCCAGTAATTGAGGATATTGTTTTTGAGCCTGACGTAATTTTTCAATTCTAGTTAGCCAAAATTGTGCTTTTCTCAACTCTGTTCTAACATGATTATGTTTATCTAAATCATACCCAATCTGAGAAATTTCTCTCTCAATAACTACAATTTGTTGCTGTATTTGAGAAGTGTGTTTTTGTTGCTCCAAATCTTGTTCTAAACTAACTATTTTTTCTTCAATTTCTGGTATCAGAGCGCAAACTTTTCCTAACTTTGTTTCTGCATCTTTAATTTGCCCATACTTAATTTCTGCCCACCTTAATTTTTTTTCTTCTTCCCTCGCTAAACTATGACTACACTCATCATAATTAAATTGTTTAATTTGCTCTTCTAAAGTGTTAAGTTCAGTATATAAATCCACTGCAAAATCACCCGTATGTAGCGATCGCTCAACTTTCGCGACTTCCTCTACTAATTCTTGCCGCAAACTTTCATCCTGCTTAATATTATCCAACTGTACATGTAAACCACCCCGGCGTTCCCGCAATTCATCATATTCAGCTAATTCTTGGTCTATCTGCCGATATTCTGTTCTTAAAACCTGAATTTCTCGCTCAGAAAGAGTCAGTTGCTCCTGGATCACCCACAACAAATCTCTAATTTCCTTTTGCTGGGCTTGATGTTTATCTACCACTAAATACCAGTGATGTTCATCCAAGGGCCGATCGCATAATGGGCAAGGTGGATATTTTTCGACTCCCATTTTACCATTTCCACTATCTTTATTTAATAGTTGTAACTTTTGCTCCAACTCTAGTAATCTGGTTTCATAATCTTTTTTATTGCGAATTAAACGTTCTAGAAATTGATGTCTTTCTTGGCCTTTTTCCCTTACCCGTTCTTGATAAACTCGCTTATTATCCAATTGAGCAATTTCTGCTATGACTTTCTGTAAAGTTTCCTGTAGTTGGGGTTGCTTTTGCTGTTGAGTTTGTCGTAGTTGAGAAACTCTAGAATTAAGTTCTTCCAACCGCGCACTCAAACGTGCCTGTATCTTTTCGAGTTCGGTTTGTAATTTTTGCCGTTGTTCTACAAGGGGAGTAACTTTTACTTGTAACTTATCCAGTTGGCTTAATTTCGCCCTTGCAGCTTGTAGTTGTGCTAAAGTAGTTTCAATGTCGGCACGCTTACTCAGGATATTTAGGTTTTCTTTTTCCTGCTCTTTGAGGGAATTAAATTGCCCTCGATATTGCTGAATATTGTTTTCTAATTTCTGGAGTTGTTGCCGTTGTGTTTCCTGGAGTTGTTGAATTTGCTTGAGAGCATTCTGGTGTTTTTTGAATTTAGCAGATAAACTTTCTTCGGTAGCTTGCAAATTTTGGAAATGAACATATCCAGCGTTGATTTCATTTTCTTGTTGCAATACTGCTAATAATTCGTCTTGTTGTTGTTGGGTGGTTTTGAGTTCCTGTTTAAGGCGATAACATTCTTGTACAAGGTTCTCGTATTGTTGTTGTTGACCTTGCAGTAATTTTTGCCAGGTTTGGCGCTCATGTTGTTGGGTTTGCAGTTTTTTGAGTTGTTCTCTATCAATTGTTTGTTTTTCTTGCAGTTGAGCTAAAGTTGCATTTAGGTCGGTTTGTTGTTGAGCGACTGCTTCTTTTTGTTGAAGTTGTTTTTGGTTTGCTTCTAGACTTTGTTCAAGTATTTCTACTTTTGCTTTAAACTGCCGAGCAATATCCTTAGCTTTTTCTCCTAGGGTATCATATTGATCAAGTTTCAGGAGACCTGCAAGAATTTCTTTTCGTTCGTTGGGGCGTTTGAGCATAAACTCATCTGCTCTGCCTTGACGTAAATATGCTGAATTTACGAATGTCTCATAGTCAAGCTTGAGGTGTTCGATAATGCTTTGTTGGGTTGCTCGGACACCTTTTTGAGTCATACTTTTAAACCGCGAACCTGTATTCACTTGAAATTCTAAGGTAGGTGACTGACTGCGACGGCGACCACGAATAACACGGTAAATATTGCCATGAGTGGAGAATGTAAAATCTACTCTTACTTCTTTTTCTCCCAGACTGATAATATCGTCTTCAGTAGCAGCCCGACTATTTCCCCATATTGCCCAGGCGATCGCCTCTAGTAGGGAAGATTTTCCAGCACCGTTAGGTCCGCAAATACAGGCAGTGTGCAGCCCTGTGAAATCTAAGGTTGCTTGGTAATAGCTAAGAAAATTTTTGAGTTGCAGTTTTTGAGGAATCATGTTGCTATAGTGGTGATATTTGTAAAGCTTGGTGGTAAGATGATGTTTCAAGGATTTATTATTCTTTGGCTGATGTTGATTTTCTCTAGTTTTTGCTGCCTTTTTTGTGTTTTTTTTTGAGAAAATCCCTATCTTTTATATTTATTTGATCTGATTAAGTTTTTTTGAGTTGATTAGAATTTAAATAGAAACCGAGTTTATCAATAGCATTTTATAGTTTTAAAAACAATAATCAGGGTAATAAACCCATTTTATTGTTAAGGAATCTAAGTTTTATTTATTTTTACATTTTATATTACATTAACACAAAACACGAATATTATTCTTAGAGTTCTATTTACAGATTTAGTTTTTTTGTGAAGTTTATTGATACAAAGCAACATCTACATAACTTTAGCAATCATATCTGATACATGAGAAAAATGTGCTGTTTTAAAATAGAAGGAATAGGAGTTAGAGCTATTTCTTAAGGAGCCTTGTAATTTTACATAATGATTAGAATTTTTCAGACTTTAGATGTGAAATAATTTGATTAAATTACTATATTGTCTAAGTTTTGAGCCTATAAAATATTCATATATAACTTTTGACTTTTAATTTCTGACTTCTGACTTCTATGAAATGGTATGAGTTTACTCAACTATATATATAAGGATTAAGACTTTTGTTTAACATAGCTCAGAATTGGAAGTTCGCAAAATCATCTTCAGGCAAAATTTTAAGACTTAAGGGTAAGGCATAGCCCTATCGATAGTATGTTAGTGTATTATTCCTAATATTTGTCTAACTTTGTCTAATTATTAGACTCCAGTAGTTAACCCCTTAAAGGCGTTAAATAGGATCTGCTGAACAAGTCTTTTTCGGGATGGAGTGAGGAGTGAGGAGTGAGGAGTTAGGGAAAATGATAATTACAGAGGAGGTGATAGTAATAATCGTTTCTTAACTTTTATGTTATGGTCAGCCCAAAATTCTCATTCAAAATTTTCATTAGGGTGAGAGTAAGGAGTCAGGAGTCAGGGAAAATGATAATTACAGAGGAGGTGGTAGTAATAATTTTTCCTGAACTTTTATGTCATGGTCAGCCCAAAATCCTAACTTTCTAAGCTTAAACCACCAAAAATCTAGTACTTTTTACTACCCAGATAAGACTAAAAACTTTATATGCTAATGCTTTTATATTAATCAGTAAACCCTAAATAAAACTACTGTGATAATTTAAGATATTGATAACTTTTCTTAGAAATCCCGCGAATTAAGCCTACAGCATCCTGATCGTTATCTGGGCGCCTTGCCAGTACAGCCAAGAGGTAACGCTTCCCATTCATCAAATCAATCATACCCACATCTGCTAAGACAGACTTTAGATTACCTGTCTTGTGAGCAATTATAGAACCTCTGCCGATCCCCCTAGGCAGCAAAGAATTATTCTGAGTGTTTTCCATGATCCCGAACAACCGATCACGAGACTTTAGGGATACCAAACCTCCCTGGTTAACCTGTGAAATTAAATTGATCAAATCTTTTGGAGTGGTTGTATTCGTTCCAGACAAATCTGGCAAGGGATTATTAATAACAGTATTCTTTAAACCCCAACTTTGAAACAACTGATTTAAAACTTTAGCTCCCCCAAGTTCTTCAATTAGCATGTTAGTTGCTGTATTATCACTAATAATAATCATCTTTCTTGCAGTTTGCAAAGCTCCATATTTGCTTCCAGGACGACGAAATTGCATATTTCCGGAACCCTCAGCAATATGAGATTCCTCCATTGTTAACATATCATCCAATTTAATTCTGCCCTGATCCACCGCCTGGAAAAAAGCTACTAATATTGGTAATTTAATTGTACTTGCTGCCGCAATAGTAGCATCTCCATTAATATCTACATAGGAACCAGTGTCAGTATCAATCAGAAATATTCCTGGTCTTAGCTTTGGATATTTGGCAATTATTGTATCTAACTCTGTCTTCAAAGCTGTAATTTCTCTAGTTTGTTGTACCACTAAAGGTACAATTGAGGGAGATTTCCATTCCTGATTTGTCTGCACCTCATTATCTGCTGCCTGAGATATCAGATTAGAATTACTTCCTGGGTTCAGTATTGATAGTATTGTTCCAATAATTACTGCCATTCCCATACCTAAGATTAACATCCGAGTTATATATAACAATAAAGAAGAGGAACGGAAATACTTAGGACTTGTAACTGATGATTTTTTAGACAGTAGTGACTGAGGAATAAAAGATCGGGCTTTTTCTGATCGTTTTTTAGGGCGAGCAGATGATGTCGGTCCTTGTTCTGTGAGCTTCCTCAACCTAGCAAGTTCCTCTCTTCGGTTACGTCTAGACCTATGAGATTGAAATTTAGGAACCTCTTGTTTGAAAGCTCTAGGTACAGTAGTTTTCTTTTTTGGAGGTACTGGCCTAAGAAATGTTCTCTGAGAATGTGGTAGGGGAAACTTGGCTACATTGCTCTTTTTCCTGATAGGTAACTGTGGTTGTACCTGATTACTACTACTACGTTGTCTACTACTAGATTTTTGTGACCGAGAGTCAGACTTAGTAGTAGAAGATACTACTGAAAGATTTGATAGACTAGGAAACTTTTGAACCACTCCAAACACCTTTATATATAAACTATAATTTTATTAGTTCTCACTTTTTAGGGTGAGATTTTATACTATTTTACAAATTTTAAAAGCTACCTTAGCATAAATGATTTTGTCTTTGATTGGATAACCTCAAAATCAGAAGAAGTCCAAAGAATTATTGCTATTAATTTATGACATATTTTGAGATTATTGATAGTTAATTAGCCTGATCAGTAGGTACACAAATGGATTACACATTCTGCCGAGTCTTTTTGAATTGTAGTATTAGTATACTTTTTTCAAATAGGATATTTATTTTGCCTACCTACTTTATTATATAGGACTAAGTTATTTGCTCAAGTTACTAGCTTTAAATAAACAAAACTTATTCTGACAAATCTAGTTTTAGCTGACTACTCTCTGGACTAAAGTCATGAATTAATTTTAGGATCAGGACTTACACATAAACCGGGTTTATTTACGAAAGTTTTTTAGGGTATTGATATTTATACCGTTATACCCAACTTATCCAAACTTAACTCAGAGAGTTTTGGTAGCTCAGTTCCTGCTTCATAGAAGAGGACTAACCGCAGTCTGTAACTTATCTTCAACCGCAGGGTTAAAATCCCTTGAAACTTAAGCTAATTTGGGACTTTTCTTCTGAACTCAATAGGTTTTAGATAATACCAAAATTTATTTGATCAACAGGATACATATGAACTTATGTTACAGATTTTCCTGAAAAAATCTCCTAAACTGTTAATAACAATTTCTTAAAGTCAGGCTACATCTAGCTTTAAACCTTGATAAATTACTTTTATAAGTATTGTTTAAATTTATGAAATTGGTATAAGAATACCCTGAGATAATTAGGATTTACCCATAAACCGCGTTGAGCGATTAAATTTCGCCTATATCGCGAAAAACAATAATCAGGATAGAAAACCTGATTTCTTGTTTGGGTAAGTAAGTCCTGACAATATTAGAATACCCGAAGATAAAAATTAAGTATCATCACCATAATAATTAGATAATGCCCAATTAATTTGTCTAATCATTCCTCGTAACATTGCCACTTCTTGAGTAGAAGGATAGGCGCGGTTATATAGACGGCGAAATTTTTCCATTCTGCTAGATGCTGTATGGGGATAAAGATAACCTATTTTTAATAATATGGTTTCTAAGTCCTGATAATATGCTTCTAAAACATCTAGGGAGGCTTCTGAATCAAGATTTGGTTGGCTTTGAGGACTATTATCCTGCTGATTAAGTTGTGCCTGATATAGCTCATAACAGCAGATAGCTACTGCTTGAGCTAGGTTTAGAGATGGATAGGAATCATTTGCTTGAATACGGACAAATCTTTGGGCGTAGTTTAATTCTACATTAGTTAAGCCTCGATCTTCTCTACCAAATATTAAAGCTGCTGAGTATCCCAATAGCCAAGGTAAAGAATTTTTAGGGCTCTCTAGGTGCGTAGGCAATGAACGGTTTAAGCATGTAGTGGCGATCGCCCTTTGACATCCTTTGAGAGCTTCTGGTATGCTCGAAACTATGGTTGCCTTTTCTAATATTTCTGCCCCATGAACTGCCATTTTTCGGGCTTCCGCTCCATAAGGATCGCATTGAGGATTAACTAATACCAAGTGATTTAAGCCCATATTTTTCATTATCCGTGCTACAGAACCAACATTTAATGGCCCCTGAGCTTCTACTAAGACTATCCTAATTTGTGTTGATCCTGTTTTGAGCATAGTAAATTGGTAAGCATTCAGCCTTTAGCTATCAGCTATTATTTTTGGTTTGAGATCAAAGTCTTGATTAATTGAGCTAGAATTAAATACTACTATAAAGTCTGGCTGGCTTAACTTTTAATTCTATATTCATTTTATCGGGCTGTAAACCAGATACAGTGGATCTTGCTAGAATAGAGGTATACCTATCCTGGGCAAGATCCCGCAGTGGGAGCATTTAATTTTTAACATTTGTACCTCGTATATTTAGAATTTTCTGTAAATTTTTACCAAGAACTTTTTTTAAAAGATTATCTTACCATATTTTTAAGATGTATAATTTTCCCTCAAATATGGTGGCTATTAACTATCAATATTTAATAGTAATTCTGCTAATTCACAAAAACCTTCTGCTTCTTTTTTGCTAGTAACATAGACTGGCTGATGATTTATTTTATTTGCATATTCGAGAATATTTGCTACACCTACTGAAACAGGAAATTTACTTTCTTCAAATAGACTTTCATCATTGGGACTATCGCCAACTGTAAGAATTTTTTCTGTGGTTAAATTAGGGAAATTTTCTGACAAAACTTGGTATAATCCACTTGCTTTATCTTGTTGTAAAGGTTTGATATGACATTGCACAGTGCTATAAGTAAAACCATAACCTTTTGTTTGACAAATCTCTGCCATTTTTGTTAGTTCAGACAAACTTAAATCCTGTATATCAAAAGTCCAATCTGTTAATCTAAACTGATTGTCAGCAGATGGTTCAATTAGGGGAAATTGACTTTTTAAGTATTGGAAAATAGTGGCTAAATTTTTTTTGTGTAGAGTAATATTTGGTATCGAAGTTAAAAATTGAGGTGTTTCATTATGAATAGGATAAAATAGACCGCCATTTTCAGCGATCGCTCCTACTATAGGTAGATAATTTTTGATAGCTTGCACCCAACCAGCAGAACGACCTGTAATTACTAATACCTGAATTTTTGCTGCTGCTAACTTTTCTAAGGCAAGAAAAAGATGAGAAGTAAATTTACCATTTTTTGTTAATGTACCATCCATATCAGTAGCTATAACTTGAATATTTTTTAGGCTAGTTTTTGCTAAGTCTTCAGAGATAGGAATAAAAGGCATAATAAATATTTATGAATTATCATTTCTAAACTTTTTAGATTATATAATCTTTATGATACAGTAGAGCAAATAACTATATTCATTATAACCAGTATATCTAATATTTTGGGTTGTTGAAAATGACAGAAATAGTATTGCCAAATTCTTGTAATCTCAGACCTGCATCTGCTAAGGATATATGGTCTATTCGTAAGTTAGTTTTCACTGCTAAACTTGACCCAACTCAATTACGTTGGCAACAATTTTTGCTAATTGAATGTGAGGAAAGATTAGTAGCTTGTGGACAGTTACGTAATTTTGAAGATGCGCAAGAATTAGGTAGTTTAGTAGTGGTAAAATCTTGGCAAAAACGTGGGCTAGGTACAACACTCGCAAAATATTTGATTCAACAGGCAACTAAACCTTTATATCTGGAATGTCTAGGTAAAAAATTAGAAGATTTTTACACTCGTTTAGATTTTGTTCCTATTTCTTTAGCAGAATTACCTAAATCTCTAAAGGTGAAATTTGGTATCACTCAATTAGGCATAAAAATATTCAAAATTCCTCTAATAATTATGAAGTATAAAGGTAATAAGGTAATCAATAATTAGTAAGCATTTAACCCACATTCCACAGGACAAAATATAGTACATGAAAAGGGGAAAACTTGAGTAAGTATTTAGAGTTATAGTATGGGGTAAGAGAGGAGGGTAAATCAATAGAATGATATCAGTTGCCGGAACTCACAATTAGACCAATTCAAAAATTGCCAAAGTGCCTCTATCACCTCACTGATTCTATCTTTAATAACCCACATTCCGCACTTCATAATGTAGCAGAAAAAGATACATAAATCATCATCAGAACCCACATTTCGTACTTCACAGCAGTTTGTCATCTCGGTAGACCACAGTAGGGACGTTGCATAACAAAAATGCGAACGTCCCTACAAGGTTTTGGTTATGGCGGTGTAGTTCATCAATTTTAAAAGCGCTGTAGGGTAATAATTATAGCGTTTACCGCTAATTTGTGAGGTACAAATTTAGGGAGGAGGATGCTCGAAGACAAGAGTTTTGCTCTTCACACCTTGTACAATAATGTCCTATCCTATACTGATAACTGATAACTGAAATAACTACTCTCAAACATTAACTTTATTAAGAATAAATAAACTTTTATCTCCTCCACGCCCAATTCTTAAAGTTTCATCTATATAAGTAGTATCAAGTGTAGGAATTCTGCCTTGAGGATTATTAGCTTTTATAACTTTAAAGGGATTTAGTTGAGGGGTGTCAATACCTAAAATTTTCTCTATCGACAAATAACGTTGGTCAAAATAAACGTTGATACGTTTATCTGCTAAGCCAGATGTATTTATAGCAGGTTCAAAACTGGCAGTTACTTTTACAGATCCTGATATTAATTTCAGAAAATCTTGGACTTCAGCGATATTAAAAAATGCTTTATCCCCAACATTAATTACTTGATAAACTTTACCTACTTTTAACCCCAATGGTAGGGAATCTAAAAAACGGATTTCTCTAGCTGTAGAGTATTGTAGTTGCCAAGTTCCCTCTAATAAATAAGGAGTATATAAGAGAGGTAGAGGATGAGGATTGAGATTTTCTAATTCTTTTGTCAACTTTTCAATTTCTTTCTCTGTAGTTTTGTCTAATTTCAAATTAGTAAGAGGAGAACCATCATTTATAGTTTGAAGGTTTTTGATTTTCCCTTGTAATTTTCTCTTCAAAAGTTGATTATCCATAAAATAAAATATTTGTATAATGTTTTTGTGGTATGGGTTTATTGTCAGGGATTTCAGCTATTAGTTATCAGTTAGGTTCTGGGCACGAAATAGGGTTTTTCCAAAAGTTAAAAGGAATTATTGGTGGGTAAGAACATCTATCAAATTTTGTGAGTTAAGATAATTATATCCGTTTTTTTTAGATGGCTGAAACCCACCCTAAAATAAAGGCTGAAAAAAGGAGATAACTCCTAATATTTGAAGTTTTATTTCTTGCCGGAATTATATTGAGAAATAAAATTCCATAATTTCTCCAACTTACTAATTTTTTTGACTTTTTTTGATGGCTCTGGCGATGAGAAAACCTGAATAGATATATTAATAATTTCATGACTATTGAAATCCTCCGGACTAAATTTGGGAATAGGGCGTTCCTCTCGTGAATTTTTGCTCTGGGTAACTGCTATTAATTCTTCGTTAGTCGGGATAAAATCTTGATGCATATCGCCAATATTTTCGAGGTTTGACTGAATATTTTGAAATACTTTATTCAGAGATGAGTTGTTGCTAATTATTTCCTTTAACATAGGTTCAGTATAGATTTCCCAAGCTGTGGGGTCATTATCTAATTGTTGCCCAATATTTTTGATTTTTTTTGTTTCCTCTGAAGTTAAAGGAGTTTCTAACTCTTTGATTGCATACATGAAAGATAACAAGAATTTGTCCATTGAATTATTCATATTAATTATCCTTTTATCAACTATTTTTTTCCTATTCAAGCTAATTTTTATAAATTTGGAGTTGCTTAATTCTCAAAATAATTCTGTCTCTAACTCCGCCTTTTTAAGTCCAATATTTTCAGAGGCTTGTCCTCAAACTCCTTTACAAAATAGAAAATGTAAAATACACTTGAATAATTGTGGATTATTATAACCTATAATTATAATTATTAATAGTAGAGCTGAAACAAAATCTGGCGAGAAAATCGGCTCAAATATAAATGAGTAGAAGCTTTGAGCTTAAACAATGTCCCAATTCAAGGAAAGCATAGGTTCTAGCCCTAGCCTTGAGGAGATTGAGATAATTCCCTTGTTTAAACGGACTTTTATGTGTTTGTTCTGTCAGAAAATGTCTAAGCACCAATAGAAGAGTATTAATACTAAACAGTTTTAACTATGCGTATAGAAGCTTTAGTTGTTGGGATAAATGAACATATATTTGAGCCACGTTTAAACCTCAAAGTTCCAGTTAAAGATGCTGAAGCTATTGCTGAAATGTTAGAAAAGTATGGCAAATTTCATGTTCAAGGTTTGCCAAAAGATTATGATGAAACAGGTAGGGAAAGATTTATATCTGATGGCTCAGTTAATAGGAAAGACCTCGAAACACGAATTAGTGATTTATTTAATCCTATTTCAAAAAATGAAAT
>JAKQYG010000060.1:0-7691 GCA_023356515.1 Trichodesmium sp. MAG_R04
AGTTACGCCTGTGAACTGGAAGGAGCCGACTCCCCAGGTTGAAGCAGGAAATAAACATCAAGACTGACATTACCAGGTTTTACCGGGTTTTGCCTGAATTGTGTAGGTATTTTACAGCAGTCGAATAAAGTTTGCTGTTTTCTTAGCTGTTGCTAAAGAAAGAAAGCAAACTTTAGTCTTAAAAATTTTTTTTAGGTCTATAATTAGCTACTGACTCTACTAACCCTAAAGCAATAAAATTACTCAACAAAGCCGAACGTCCATAACTAAGCAAAGGTAGTGGGATACCAGTCACAGGAGCTAAACCAATATTCATACCAATATTGACAAAAACTTGGAATATTAACATTGATAGTACTCCAATAGCTATTAGAGAACCAAAATTATCTTTAGCAGTGTGAGCAATAATCACCAAACGCAGACAAATAAACCAAAAAGCTAAGAGTACAAAAATACAACCAATAAAACCCAATTCTTCGCCAATAGCTGAGAATATAAAATCTGTGTGTTGTTCTGGAATAAAATTTAGTTGAGTTTGAGTGCCTTGATGTAAGCCTCTACCAAAAAGTTGTCCTGAACCTATGGCAATGCGAGATTGAATTAGATGATATCCCGTTCCCAAGGGGTCTTGTTCTGGATTAAGAAATCCTGTTAATCTATCTCTCTGATAATCTTTGAGTAAATTCCATAATATTTGCGCAATGTTTCCAGACGCAATATTAATCCCAGTAACAATAGGTGTAAATAACAATCTCCAAGGCAGAGTGCGCCAAGCTATTAAGGCCATCAAAGTTATCCAAGCAACCCAAGCAGGAAAATAAAGATTGTAAAGAATAACTGAGAAGATGGGAGAAAAAAGTAATATTAACCACCCAGGATTAGCATTACCCCAGTAAAGCATTCCCATCGTAATTACACAAAATATTAATGAAGTACCCAAATTTGGTTCTAAAAAAACCAATAACCAGGGAATGGCTGTAACAATCAAAACTTGAAAACAGTCGAATAATTTTACCCTAGACTTAGAGGAAAGTATTGCTGCCAAAGTAACAATTAGTCCCACCTTGGCAAATTCTGAAGGTTGAACATGAAAACCACCAACATTAATCCAGCGTTGTGCTCCCAGAGCTGAAGTACCAATAGTCTGTACAGCAACTAGAGAAATATTGCTCAAAATGTAAATTGCCCATTTCCAGTGAACCAAGACTGCGTAGTGAAAACGAGCAATAATTAATGACAAAATTAAGCCTACTCCTCCTGTAAGCCAATGCTGCCACCAGTCTGTCAGGCCTTGATTTCTTTCTACGCTGTGGATCATAATTCCGCCAAAGATAGTCATTCCTATATAAACCAATAGCAGAGAAAAATCTACATATTTCCAATTTGACAGTAAGGATTTTCGGTGATTTCTTAAGACTAATTTGTGGACCATATTTTAATATTTCGGATACTTGAGACTTGAGAATATTCTCTATACTTAATACATCTACTAAGATGGGATGTCTGTATAAATCGAAGTTTTCTTTGACTGGAAAAAATGGGATTTTGGGATTTAAGTTTTGCCCTTTCAGGTAGAGTTAATTCTTTAACCACACAGTAGTACACAGTAGTATCAAGGTCTAATTTTTAACCATAGTTGTTGGTTCATAGAGGTATTCAAACCAGTTACCGTCTAAATCTCTGCCATAGAAAGATGCTGTACCATCTCGGTGTTCATGGATGGGAGATACTTGGACTTCTTGGAGTTGAAGATGTTTGTATGCCATTTCCATCTCTGAGCGATCGCTAAACACAAATCCAAAATGTGGCCCTGCTTGCTCATATCCAGGACTCAAAAGTGCTAGTCCATCATCTCCTGCTTTGAGATATGCCCAATCAGAATCTTTCCAAGCTATTTCCATGCCCAAATTTTGATAGAACTCTACTGCTTGATCAACGTCTTGGACGCAGATAGCTACATGGCCTAATCTTTTTAATTTCATGGTAAAGAATTATTAAAATTTATCTATTTCTAATTGTATTGTGTATAACTGCACTACATCATAAATAGTAATCCCATTCTATATTTCTCAGAAATCAGGAAATTTTGGATTTTCTTGTATAGCTTCCTTATTACTGAAGATACTAATAGATAACTAATAATTAAGAACTTATGAGAACTTAAATGAACAATACTTCTCTTAATTTGATACCCTAACTAAAATATTCTTGGGAGTAGGTAGAAAGTAGTGGATATATCTGTTGGACGGGGAAAAATCGCTCGTAGAGCTTATGGAATCGATGAAATTGCCCTCGTACCGGGGCAAAGGACACTCGATCCAAGTTTAGTAGATACTAGATGGAAAATTGGTGGCATTGAAAGAGAAATACCGATAATTGCTAGTGCAATGGATGGAGTGGTTGATGTAAAAATGGCCGTCCTCTTATCAGAACTAGGAGCAATTGGAGTTCTCAATTTAGAAGGTATTCAAACTCGCTATGCTGATCCAGTGCCAATATTAGAAAAAATTAGCTCTGTTGGTAAAGAAGAATTTGTGAGTTTGATGCAGAAACTTTATGCTACCCCCATTCAACCAAAATTAATTTCTCGGAGAATTCAAGAAATAAAAAGCCAAGGTGGAATTGTAGCCGTAAGTTTTACACCTGCGGGAGCACTAAAATATGGAGAAATAGTTGCCGAAGCTGCTGCAGACTTATTTTTTATTCAAGCAACGGTTGTTTCAACTGCATTCATGTCACCTAAATCAGCGGAAAAGCTTGATTTAGTTAAGCTTTGTCAAGAAATGCCCATGCCTGTTATTTTGGGCAATTGCGTTACTTATGAAGTGGCCTTAAATTTAATGAAAGCAGGAGCAGCAGGAGTCCTAGTAGGTATTGGCCCTGGTGCAGCTTGTACATCTCGCGGTGTTTTAGGGGTAGGAGTTCCCCAAGCAACAGCAGTAGGAGACTGTGCAGCAGCAAGAAATGATTACTATCAAGAAACTGGAAATTATGTCCCAATTATTGCCGATGGTGGTTTGGTTACTGGCGGTGATATTTGTAAATCTATTGCTTGTGGTGCTGATGGAGTAATGATTGGTTCACCTATAGCCAGAGCCTCCGAAGCTCCTGGAGGTGACTATCATTGGGGTATGGCCACCCCTAGTCCAGTATTACCAAGGGGTACTAGAATTAAGGTAGGTACAACTGGAACTATAAAACAGATTCTCCGAGGTCCAGCAAAATTTGATGATGGTACTCATAATTTATTGGGTGCTCTCAAGACTAGTATGGGAACTTTAGGAGCTAAGGATTTGAAGGAAATGCAGCAGGTAGAGATAGTCATTGCTCCTTCTTTGTTAACTGAAGGCAAAGTTTATCAAAAGGCCCAAAGTTTGGGTATGGGCAAGTAGATTTACTTGCTTAAGATATCTTAACAAGATTTGTGAAGTAGCTTTTCAATTTATCGATTAGTTTGGAATTATCTCAAAGGAAGTGTCAGAATGGAGATAGCGGAGATATATGTTTCCGTTCACTCCTCACACCACACTCCGCCCGTACTTTTTGTCGGGCGGTTCCTTAGTTATATTTATTCTATTTTACCAGAAATTTGGTTTTGAGCTTTTTTTTGTGTGTACCTACTTAAGTTTGAATAAAAATGGTAAAATCTTACAAACAGAGTAGTTTATGGTTTAAAATCAGGGCTCTAAGTAACTGCTTGAACAGTTACCTAAGCGCGTGGCTAAATCATTGAAACTATAGTAATGGCAGAGCGCACATATCTGAATACTAGCATTCATGTCCTTAATGTGGACATGGACTAGACAGAAACTATGACTGTGCACTCCTAATACAGAGAATTAGATTGTTATCAATACAGGGGAGAAGATCACCTCTGTTAAAACTGTGTTCAGGACCTCTCTGGCTAAGAAATCCCGTGTTGTTCCGTAGGCGCAATGTTGGGAGTATGTCAGTAAACTCCTATTCCAGATGATAGCATTATTATAACTAATCAAAGTCTATATAAAAGGATTATTCAGGAATGTCAAAACAAGAATCTTCCATGAGCCCAGTAACAGATTCAGACTTCAAAAAAGAGGTGCTTGAGAGCAAACTTCCAGTTTTAGTAGATTTCTGGGCACCATGGTGCGGTCCATGCAGGATGGTAGCTCCTGTAGTGGATGAGATAGGACAACAATATCAAGGACAAATTAAGGTATGTAAACTTAACACTGATGACAACTCTACTACAGCAAGTGAGCATGGGATTCGCAGTATTCCTACTTTAATAATTTTTCACGAAGGCAAAAAGGTTGATCTTGTTGTAGGTGCTGTTCCTAAAACTACATTGGCTAGTATTATAGACAAGGTCCTTGACGATATAGCTAAGAATAAGACTGAGTCGGATGAAAGTGGAAATAGCGACAACTCTCATTAGTTGGAGTTTACTAAATTTTAACTTTGCAGCTTTTGGGTTTGCCTTTTTGAATCATACGGTTCAGCATTGCACATTGTGTGAATAACTTTATTGCTTGATTACCGAATCTTTATCGCCACAACTGGCACCTATTTATCACTTTGAGCCTAAACGTAGTAGTTTTTCTACTACCCAAACAAATAGGGAGCGTTGATGGTAATTACTTTCACGGTCCCATTTCTTCCTTCATATTCTTTATTGGGAGATACTCCTTCAGTAAGTTAATTTTGCTGTACATTTTTAGCAGTTGTTAGCAAAACAGTATCGGATTATGGAAAAAGAGTTGATGTAGTTGTGGGTCTTGTTCCTAAGACTAAATTGTTTAACGCTCTAGAAAAGTACCTTTAATGCACCCATTATCTAAACCTAAAAATATCCTGGAGAAAGTTAAGCATGTGAATTTATCCTCTGATATGACTGCTACTCATCATACTAAATATGGGTATAAAACAGGCTTATCCCTATCGCCCTATTCCTTATTAAGCAAACCGCTATATCTTTAAAAATAATAACTTGTACTCACTTTGTTGTAATAATAAGAACGCTAGTAGAATGAGATTTCGGCCAGTAGAAGATGGGACCCAATTCCTACAAAAATGGAGCAGGCAAGTAACATTGATAATTTATGTGGAAACATGCAATCATTACAGGTGGTTCTAGTGGTATAGGTAAAGAAATAGCTAAACTCTTAGCTGGTGAAGGAAGCAATATATCAATTATTGCTCGTAATTCTAAAAAATTAGAAGCAGCAAAAGTAGAAATAAATGCTAATGTGGTTAATCCAGAACAAAAAATTATTACTATATCTATAAATGTTGCTAATAGGTTAGAAGTAGAAAATGGGATTTACCAAGCTATCAAGGAAATAGGTATTCCAGATTTATTAATTACTGCTGCAGGTGTTTCTTCTCCTGGTTATTTTCGGGAGTTACCAATAGAGATATTTGAAGAAGCAATGGCAATTAATTATTTTGGTTCCCTCTATTGTGTGCGAGAAGTTTTGCCTATAATGGAACAACAAAAAAAAGGGCAAATAGTGATGATTTCTTCTGGTGCTGGTTTGATAGGAATTTATGGTTATACTGCTTACTGTCCTAGTAAGTTTGCTGTCAGAGGTTTAGCAGAATCTTTGCGAGGAGAGTTAAAGTTGTCTGGAATTTATGTCTCTATTGTTTATCCACCAGATACAGATACCCCACAGTTAGAAGAAGAAAATAAAACTAAGCCCTTAGAAACTAAAAATATTACTGCTACTTCTGCATTATGGAATGCTAAAGATATTGGTGTTAGAATATTGCAGGGGGTGAGAAAAAAAAGTTTTGTAATTGCTCCTGGTTTAGAAATGAATTTGTTAGATAAATTACATAGTTTATTAGCTCCAGTAATTCAGTGGTACATGGATTTAATTGTGATTAAAACTCTCAAAAATGGGCGGAGTTCTCACCGATTTTAAGCCTGTTTAAGCCTTTGGACAAGATAAGTTACAGACTGCTCTCAGCGGTATTCAGTCAAATACCGAAGCTAGCTCCAAAGCTCATGGAATTACTCATGGGTAAGTTTGGGTGAGTTTAGTAGAACGGAAGAGATAGTCAGTATCTTAATACTAAATCTGGGTATAAAAGTAGGCTTGCACCATCGACTAATCCGTTATTTAGTAAAGGTTGTAATTTGAAAAAATACCTTCTCACTAAGGCGGATCTGGTATTAAATATCCCATCCTCGACTCCTAATTTTTTCTGAAGTTAGGTTTCTCTGCTCAAGGGTCAAATTTTCAGGAAAATATTCAGTATGAATACTTGCTGGATCGTTGAATCCTATTGAATACTATAATTTTCTCCTTCAGGACTTACATAGGGTTAGCTGAAAGGGTCTTTTTAAGAAGCAGAAGAGTAGGTAGGGACGTTGCATAACAAAAATGCGAACTTCCCTACATAAGAACAGAGAATGTATAGAGGAGGTAGTCGGATATATTTGTCCCTTGATTTTTCTGGCATGGGATAACCTAAAATACTAACTTTTTCAGCTTGAAAGACCGAAAACTAGTTAGTTTTTTCTACAAAAAAATTATCATACCTTTATGTGTCAATGCTTTAATATTTAATCAGCAAACCTTACATATAAAAGCTATATATGGTGCAAGAATTTGCCATTTTTTTTTAAGATATTGCCACCATAATTAGTGCTGTTGCGTAAGTTCTGTTCTTATTTATTTAATTTTCTCATCATTTTCATGACTTCCTGATAATCTTCATTTTGACTTTGTTGTTGATAGATATCCGCAGCTTTTTTAAAGTCATCTGTTCCTCCCTCATAATCTTTAGTAAAATAACGAATTATACCCCGGTTATAATAACTTTTGGCATTTGTAGGTTCAAGTTTAATTGATTCTGTATAGTCATCTATTGCTTGTTGATTATCCCCTATTTCATAATTAGAAATAGCTCGATTATGATAAGCGTCTGCATCTTTAGGATTAATTTTAATGGCTGCAGTAAAATCAGTGATTGCTCCATAAAATTCTTTAATTTCATAAAGACAAATACCTCGATTATTATAAGCGTCTGCATCTTTAGGATTATTTTGTATAACTACAGTAAAATCCATAATGGCAAGTTTATAATTTTTCATAACATGATAAAGACGTCCTCTATTGTGGCAAGCATTAGGATTATTAAAATCAATTTTAATCGCAGCAGTAAAATCAGCAAGTGCCTCCTGATAATCTTTTAAATAGGAATGAGCAACTCCTCTTTGATTGAAATAGTCAGCTTTATCAGGATTAAGTCGGAGTGCTTCAGTAAAGTCAGCGATCGCCTCCTGATAATTTCCCTGTTGAAAGAATACTTTCCCCCGCTGGTAGTAGATATCAACTTGATTTGGATTTAGTCTAAGTGCTTCATTTAAAGATTGGATAGTCTTTTGCAAATATTTCTCTTGAAATTCTGAAGATTTTTCTTTCTCAATATTATCCAGAGTTTTTGTTGCTAAAGTTTCATCTTCCAATACCTCCGGATATTTTTCTTCCTCAACATTATCCAGAGTTTCTGAAGATTTTTCTTCCTCAATATTATCCAGAGTTGTTGTTCCTAAGGTTTCATCACCTAATATTTCTGGAGATTTTTCTTCCTCAATATTATCCAGAGTTGTTGTTCCTAAGGTTTCATCACCTAATATTTCTGGAGATTTTTCTTCCTCAATATTATCCAGAGTTGTTGTTCCTAAGGTTTCATCACCT
>JAKQYG010000060.1:7791-13424 GCA_023356515.1 Trichodesmium sp. MAG_R04
AGAGTTGTTGTTCCTAAGGTTTCATCACCTAATATTTCTGGAGATTTTTCTTCCTCAATATTATCCAGAGTTGTTGTTCCTAAGGTTTCATCACCTAATATTTCTGGAGATTTTTCTTCCTCAACATTATCCGCAATTGTTGCTGCTAAATTTTCATCTACTGATACACCTCTTTGTAAATAACGATTGAACAATTTTTGTACAAGGGTCTGAGATGAATTATTTGATAGTTTTAATACTTCTGGAGGTTTCTCCATCTCTACATTAAGATCAATTTCTGGAGATTTTTCTTGTTCAACATTATCCAGAGTCTCTGAATATTTTTCTTCCTCAATATTATCCAGAGTTATTGTTCCTAAAGTTTCATCTCCTAATATCTCTGGAAATTTTTCTTGTTCAACATTATCCAGAGTCTCTGAATATTTTTCTTCCTCAATATTATCCAGAGTTATTGTTCCTAAAGTTTCATCTTCTAATACCTCTGAAGGTTTTTCTGTCTTAACATTATCTAGAATTTCCAGATATTTTTCTTTTTCAATGTCATCCAGAGTTGTTGTTGCTACAGTTTCATTTTTCAATACCTCTAAAGGTTTTTCTTTTTCAATGTCATCCAGAGTTGTTGTTGCTACAGTTTCATTTTTCAATACCTCTAAAGGTTTTTCTTTTTCAATGTCATCCAGAGTTGTTGTTGCTACAGTTTCATCTTTCAATACCTCTAAAGGTTTTTCTTTTTCAATGTCATCCAGAGTTGTTGTTGCTACAGTTTCATCTACTGATATACTTCTTGGTAAATAACGATTAAAAAACTTTTTCAGAAGGTTAGAGACTAAATTTTCCTTGGTTTGTAATACTTCTGGAGGTTTCTTTCTCTCAATATCAGGCTCAATTTCTCGAGATTTGTCTATTTCAAGATTAGTCTTAGGTCTTTGTGTTAAAGTATCCTCTAAAACTACTTCTGGAGGTTTCTCCATCTCAATATCAGACTCAATTTCTCGAGATTTGTCTATTTCAAGATTAGTCTTAGGTCTTTGTGTTAAAGTATCTTCTAAAACTACTTCTGGAGGTTTCTCTCTCTCAATATCAGGCCTAATTTCTGGAGATTTGTCTATTTCAAGATTAGTCTTATGTATTTGTGTTGAAGTATCCCCTAAAACTACTTCTGAAGGTTTCTCCATCTCAATATTAGGCTCAATTTCCGGAGATTTGTCTATTTCAAGATTAGTCTTAGGTCTTTGTATTAAAGTATCTTCCAAAACTACTTCTGGAGATTTCCCTATCTCCACATCAGTTTGAGGTGTTTGTGTTAAAGTTTCATTTACAAATGATTTAGACTGAAGCTTTCTCATCGCAAGATACTCTCGCCTTTGATCCGCCAAATAATAACCAGAATTAATTCTTAGGGCTTGTGTATAATCTTCAATTGCTTTGTCATAATCTGAACTTGTCTCATACACAAAACCTCTATTATAATAGCTGTCAGCATCATCAGGATTAAGTCGCAGTGCTTCAGTAACATCATCGATCGCTTCCTGATAACAACCTATTTGAGAAAGAGCTAAACCACGGTTATTGTAGACATTACTATTACTAGGGTCAATTCTAATAGCTTCAGTATAATCCAAAATTGCACCCTGATAATCTTCCGTTTGATGTTTGGCCACACCTCGATTGTAGTAAACTTCAGCATTACTAGATTCAATTTCTATTACTCTAGTATAATCAGCAATTGCATCCTGATAATTTGCTAATTGATAATTAGCTACAGCCCGCTCATAGATAGCTATAATATCATTATGTTCTATATCAGTTTGAGTGTTTTCCATTTTTGTTAATGTCTTATTTCTATAAACATCCGATTTTATAGCATTTTCAAATGAGATGTAAAATAAGAGTTGGTTGTTTACTAATAGTAGAAAAACCGTCAAACCTTTTTAAATGTTGCTTCTTGTATACATGCCTTTTGTATAAAAGCAACCAAGTTTTTTACGCAACTCAACTCAAATGAAATTACTATATCATCATATAGTATCCTCCTAGAGATTAATCCAAGAAGATGATTTGATCTAGAAAAAATCTATGTGTTAATAAATTATTTACTTGAAAGTAGACTTATTTTGTTATCCTAGGTATTTGACATCTTCTCCGGCCTAAAGGCGCAGGGATTTCTACCGAGTCGAATCATAGAGGAGGTAGTTGGAGTCTAATTTGCCTGGCCTAGCTCATGAATAAACATGTGTAATTTTATACAAATACAAGACCAAGGTTTCTAACAAAGGAATTACATTAAAAACAATGATTTATCCTAAACATCTGATTTCTTTACTGAAAAGATCTTCTATTTCTAGGCCAATTTTTTTTAATTCCCAATACGTTGACATCCTCCCCCGCCTAAAGGCACCGGTTTTCCTGCCGAGCCTTAGCCCCTCGGCGGTTTGACATCTTACAGGCTGCTGCTACTTTCGCAGTAGTCTTATGGTAGCCGACCCGTCAGTTTTTTGTCTCGGTAGGTCCACCCGCGACTAATATATTTCTTGCCGCATTTTCGTCAAAGTCGCCCTAGAAGGGCGAGGCTTTAAACCCAATTTTTCGGTAAAATTAATAAGAAAAACCTGAAACCCCTGTAATATACCAGAAGGTTGTGAATAAAATTACCGAATATCATACCCAAACAAATTTGGGTCAACCTCTCCAAGCTTCAAATCATCAAACCCATATTCTCCCCAACGTCTATCCACCATTGTTGCTACATCTGGATCAGATTCCAAAGAGGCACCCCACTCATGGTCAGTCTCAGGCGGAATTTTTGTCGTCCCATCTATTCCCATTCTACCACCCAAACCAATTTTCTCACTGGCAAAATCTAAGCTATCAAAGGGTGTATTCGGTAAAATAAAAACATCTCTAGAAGGATCGACTTTAGAGCTAATTGCCCAAACTACCTGACGCGGGTCGCGAATATTAATTGTCTCATCTACTACAATAACAAACTTGGTATAAGTAAACTGTGGCAAAGCACTCCAAAAAGCTAAAGCTGCTCGTCTTGCCTGACCTGGATATGCCTTCTTAATAGAAATAACTGCAGCTTTATAACTGAGTGCTTCCATTGGCAAGAAAAAATCCACAATTTCTGAAACTTGCTGTCTAAGAATGGGAGTATAGATCCTATTAAGAGCGATCGCCATCATTGCCTCTTCTTTGGGAGGTCTGCCACTAAAAGTTGTTAAATAAATTGGGTCTTTTCGGTGAGTCATGCAATGAAATCTAATCATTGGAGAATCTTCCACTCCACCATAATAACCCATGTGGTCACCAAACGGGCCATCCGGCAAGACTTCCCCAGGAGTAATAGTACCTTCTAGAACAAATTCTGAATCTGCAGGTACCTCCAAGTCTAAGGTTTTGCACTTATTTAACTTTACACCCGAACCACCATAAAGTCCGGCAAATAACCATTCAGATAAGTCTACTGGAATTGGAGTAGCAGCAGCCAGAATAATTAATGGGTCTACTCCCAGAGCAATTGCAATTTCTAACTTTTTCCCATTTTCTGCTGCCTTTCGTAGATGTCGCGCTCCCCCACGGACAGATAACCAATGTACGCTCATGGTATTACGAGATTGTAACTGCAACCGATAAACTCCCACATTAGGAGTACCTGTTTCACAATCTTTTGTAATTACTAAACCAAGAGTAATAATTTTACCTGCATCCCCAGGATAAGGACGAATCATGGGAATTTTGTTTAGGTCTAGAGCATCTCCTTCAATAACTACCTGTTGACAAGGGGGGAAAAAGTCGCGTCCTGGTTTTGCCTTTACTACATCAAATAAAACTTTACCAAATTCTACAGCTTGAGAAATCTTTTTTGGAGGTTTCGGTTGTTGCAGCATTCCCAATTTTTTTCCCAAGGTTTCTAGCTCTTGGGGTTTTTCCATGTTCATTGCCCAGCATACTCGTTTCTCGGTACCCAACAGATTTATTGCTATGGGATAGTCAGACCCTTTAACATTTTCAAATAGAAGAGCAGGGCCACCTTTTTGTAGCATTCTGTTACAAATTTCTGCTATTTCTAGGTCAGGGTCAACTAAGGCTTTAATTCGGTGTAGTTGATCTCGGTCTTCTAAAATTTTTAGGAATCCTCTTAAATCGCGGGCCATAATCTTTTTTGGAGTTAAATATTATTTTATATTATGAGTCTATAAAATTTTAGGTGACTGGGTATAGGATGAGGTTCATAGCCAGAGCACTTTGATTATAAAGAGGAAAATTTTTTCTAGGCCCAGCACATAAGGCAGATCCAATTTTTCTTTTTTGGTTTTTACTTCTTTATTTATGAAATGTCCCACTTGTGGTTCTACATCTTTACGCAAAAATGGTCGCCCCAAAAATCGCCAACGCTATCATTGCAAAGACTGTGGTCGACAGTTTATAGTAGAGTCGCCTAAATCAAAGATAGAAAAGGAAATTTCTGTTAATAAATTTGGGACAAAAACTGTAACTGAAGGACCCAAAGCTGGAATTGCAATTTTATTATTAGATGTTGAAAATCTGAAAATTGATATTAATACGGAGCAATTTTTAGCTAGTATTTCTAAATATCCTTTACAAGTTAAGATTGCTTTTGCTAACTGGAAAAACTCTAGTTTGAGCAAATGTGATGCAGACCTTTTTGAGCGTGGGTATCAACTTATTCATGTTCCTGAAGGTAAAAATAGTGCTGATGCTCAAATGATGTCTATGGGGGCAGCTATTGGTAGGCAATATTCTGATGCTAAAGCTGTGTTTGTTTGTTCTTCGGATTGGTTATTAACTCACCTTTGTAATAGTTTACAAAATCAAGATTTGACTGTTTATCGGGTAAGAAGACAACCAGATAATATTCTGAGTATAGAAAATCGAAATACTTTAGAGGTAAGGCATTATTCCCTGAAAATGGCAACAGAAATTCCATCTATAGAAGAGTTTGTCGAGCAAATTCAAGACTTGTTGCAAATGGAAAATGAGTCAATTAGTCGGCGTAGTTCTCAATTATCTTTTATTTCTAGTTTATTAGAGAAGCGATGTGAAATTTCTGTAGATCGACAATCTAACCAAAATTTATCACAGATAACTTCCCCAAAGGTTGAGATTACAGAATTTGTTGAAAATGAGGAAAATATTCAGTCAAAGACGGTTGATTTGGCTGAAATTAATTCTCAAGCAGAGTTTGAGCAAGAATTGATAAAAATTATCTCTAATATTCCAGTAAAAAAGAATCAAGTTTTCGTAAGTTTAAAATTAGTTAATCAAAAATTCACGGCAATATTTGGGGAGGATATGGAGCAGATATTAAATAATTTAAAAATTGACAGTGACCTGAATAATTTTTTCAAATCATCTCCTAAATTTCGAGTCAAAAAAATATCAAAATCTCAAGAATATAAAGTGGGGATTGCTGCCCAAAATATACAGACTGTAAATTTACAGATAATTAGATCTCCAGAACAATTGGAAAAAGCCTTAGTGAATATTATTGAAATTCTAGCTATTCATGAGCCTTATGGCTACATATCCATTTCTAATATTGGTACAGAATTTCAAAAACAATATAATTATTCTATTACTACAATCCTAAAACAGTTAAAATTAAGTGG
>JAKQYG010000600.1 GCA_023356515.1 Trichodesmium sp. MAG_R04
TCCAGTGAATTTATGTAGAAGTTGGATAAAGTTATTTGATGGACTGGCAATATTGCAACTATAGAGTAATATATCGACAATTCCCCATTCTTGGAGATATCCAGTATATTTGGGAATATTCTGCTCGGTTATGGGTGTTTTTCCTAAATATAAAATTCCAGGGTCACCATGGCAAACAATATGTAAACTATTAGTTGGGTAATTAGATAAAAGTTCGGTAATTTGTTCTATACCATCACGGTTAGGGTCAATTAAAGCAACTTTTGTTTCTGGAGTAACTCCTGTTGTTAACTGGCGATACTTTTCCACTCTCGTGTCAATTACCACTAATCTTTGCTGCTGTTCAACTTGCTGCAACTTTTGGTTGATTTCTATTAATTCTGTAGCTTTTTTTAAGATTAAATTCATATTGACAAATCCTTAAATTGATAAAAATTCCTAAGAAACATATCCTAATTTATCTGTAAATTTTTTGTCAAGAGACAATTAGTCAAATATTAAGTAACTATAAAGTATTAGAGCTAAATTGTGAATTTGTATTATACTAGTTTTATATTTGCTCTCAAACTAAATCAAATCATCATAATCCTTCTTGCTTTCGTATTGCTTAGCTATTCAATATAAAGAAAGGGAAGAATATTTCTCCCCTTTTACCCTCTTTTAAAGGTTTTTTTACTCACATTTTACAGCTAGACGCGCTACTAAATTTTTTCTCACCCCTAGCCCTAATTAACTTGCGGTTCCGAACCCTTCAATTCACAAACCATCCCAGAACAAGCAGGATCTTGAGGTCCCATCTCTGGTAACTCACTCGCTAAAACATAACCATTCATCAACTCAGAAAAATTATCAGACTTGCGCCGTTGCAAAACATCCCCTTGAATTTTTTCATATTCTTCCTTAGAGATACGTTCAAATGGCAGCCGGGGAAACGGTGCATCAAACCGCGCTAACAATGCTGATGAAATATAACCCTCGTCATCACGAATTGCTTCATAAATGCGTTTGCCCAAAGGTTCAATTTCTGGTTCCGTTAACAAAATGGTACTACTGGTGTTCATTACCAAAATATTGTCAGATAATGTAAAATGGTTAGTAATAGGTTCCATTACACACCATCCATGCTGTTTTATTTCAACTGGATTAATTTCAGATACTTTCCATTGGTAGGCTTCAGAAACATCAGCTTCGTCAACATCTGGCAGTTCTGGAATATTAGTGACTAATTGATGTCCTACCTTCAACTCTGATGCCTTAAGAATCTTAATTGGCGTATTATCTGCTAATACTTGGCGCACGGGGAAACGATGACAAAGTGTAGAAATAATCCGTTTTTTATTGCCAGTTTTGCTTTCACAAACTACAATTTCTACCATTTCACGCTCATCTTCAGTACAAACTACTTTTGCCGTAACCCAATCACCATTTGCATTGAGGACAACTACCGTATCTCCTGGGTCAAAATCTTCAAAAGTTTTTATACCTTTGTCTGTTAAAAACTCAGTATTTCGAGCAAAACAATTGTGAGTCGTCCAATGTTTCTGTACTCCTATGTAAAAATCAAACATAGCAGTAGCGCTGAACTTCTCAATGGCAATATTCTCAACTCCAGGCAAATCTATCCAAGATACCTGTACTGGAATTTCTACTAACCATTCTTTAGCGCGATCGTCAAAAGGATCGTTCAGTAAATTTCCATTTTCATCTTTGTCTGACTGCCC
>JAKQYG010000601.1 GCA_023356515.1 Trichodesmium sp. MAG_R04
GTTGAGTTGGAACGTTAGTTGTCATCAGATTAAATCCTCAAATTAATTTACTCTATTGGGGGAGCTTGCTCATCAACTTCTTGTTGCAAAAAGTACTGGTCAAGCTCCTTTTTTGCCTCCAGCCTATTTTTAATAATTGGTAGAATTTCCCCATCTGTCATGAGGTAATACTCATCCGGACGGGGAGTACCAAATGCATCATAGGCAAGCCCTGTAGCTACAAATAACCATCCAGACAAGAAAATTGCTGGAAAATTCACAATGTGCAGTAGCCAAAACTGTGGATCAGTTACGATATCACTTAAAGGGCGCTCTCCAGTTGAACCTGACATTAAATCTTCTCCTGTCTTTGAAAATTGACTTAAAAATTTGTGGGAATGCTTATTGGAAAACTTGGTATTCTCCAAAGAACGTTTTCATTTCTCCTGAAGGGGTTAAAAAACAAGCTGAAACTCTTTTGAGGCAAGCTTAAGAGAAACCTAGCTTCAGAAAAAAATTAAGGGTTCAGGATGGGATATTTAAGATACTGACTGGCCATTAAATGACCTGAATGACCAAATATCCTGGTAAATATTCTGAAGGTCAAGGCCAAATGCCAATAGTATCTTTAAAGAGAACATTGCCTAAAACTATTGTTAAGCATTACTTACAGGCAGTTTTTCACCCCCTAGCATTTCTCATAAAATTGTCAGCCTATACTAGACTTCTTAGAAAGTTAATCTTAAACTTTTACAATTACTAAGCTCAAAGTTACGAGCTTTGTAATGAACTATAGTAAACATACTATAGACTAAATAATAATTATTGTCAATAAAGTTAGAGTAAAAAGTTTATTGTGATTATTGACTTAGTTTTCCCTTTAGCTGTAAAAGCTTTACAGGAGAAGTTTTATAGAGTATTTTTTTTATTTTTGACCAAATATAGATTACTAGAGCAGTAAAATTATTAGTAATTTTTCTTAACAATTTATTGAAAAATGTAGGTTCTTGCTTCAGAAGAAATGATTTTAACCCACATTTTGTACTTCAAAGTGTAATACCAGTTTCATCAGGTACAGGACTTACACAGTACCGCTATATATGGTGAATAAATTCGTCTTTTTCCAAACATTGCCACTACAATTAGTGTCGTTCCGTAAGTCCCGAGGTAGATAGAAAGAGAACTTACGCAAACCAACCAATAAGCTCGGTTTCTGCGTAAGTCCTGATAAAATTACCCCTACATATGGGGTTTTCAAAGTGAATTGGTGTAAATCCTGATTTAGTAGGTATGAGTGAAAGATTAAACTCTCTCATACCAAACTCAGGATACTAGGGAAGAGTCACCCTTTCAGATACATCAAGCCCGGCAATTCCTGGCAAAACCAGAAAATACCGTTCATAGCAATGTGACGGCACCTATGTACCCTATGATTCATCAGTAACCAATTCTCACAATATTGCCATCAAAGGTTGGCACAGACATGACAAATTTAACTCCAATATCGAATCTGCTACAACCCGCTCCCCATTATCATCTTGTCGAACTGAAAAAACTAAATTATTATTAGTACGTTCATTAGCAACTATAATATTGTCGTTATCTTGACCATTTCCAAAGTCAATAATTCTCGACCATCGCTTAAAGCTGTTATAGTATACCCAAGCTGCTACAGTCAAACCTTGGGAATAGTCAACATTCATTTCTGGCATTTCAATATAGTC
>JAKQYG010000602.1 GCA_023356515.1 Trichodesmium sp. MAG_R04
TAAAACCAAAGAAATAATAGGGCGAAATTTAATAGGAAACTTTTCTCTATTTTCTGCCCAATTAAACAAAGCATCAATAATCAAAGTAAGAGCGATCGCCGTTGCCAAAGCAATAATTATGCGGAAACTTAATCCTGTATATCTGCTGGGAAGATGTAGTCGAAAAAGTAAGACATGGGCAATAAAAAACATTCCCAAAGATGACAGTAATAGATGCACTAATAACCAAATACGACTGGTAATATTTTTGATTAAAGGAAAAGCAGAACTAAAAGACAATAAAAACGGCAATACTAACCCCGCACATTGAGTAGCAGGAGTAAACAAAGACTTAGGAAATATCCCACTACGTTTGCCAGTTAACCAAAAATCTTTTGGATGAACATGAAAAAATGTACTCCTCCCATTTGGATAAAATTCTCTTAATTTCATTGCTGCTTCTCGACTAATAGCAGGTCCGAATTCTGAAGAAGTTAAAGCATAAGGTAATAAAACAAAAAATACCGTACTTAAACCCACTCCACAAAATATAAAATCTTGTTTTTCCGATGATAATTGAAACCTGCCATTTTTCCAGCAAATTAACCTTAAAATTAACATTCCAGAAGCTACAAAAACATACTGCGGATAAAATAATCCCACCAGAGCGATCGCTATCCCCATTCTGACCAAAGAACCACGGATTAAATAATATAAAAAAGCCATAAAAAATGGATAAACAAATGCTCTAGGCGTAGCCGAAGCTACATCATCTTTCATCCAAATAGCCTGATTCATTACCAAAGCAGCAATAAACCCTGCCATTGTTACAGGCAATATTTCTAAAGTGATTCTAAAAATATAGTAAGTACAGATTAAACCCAAAATGAAAGGAATAATTTTTGCTAAAATAAATGGATTAATTCCTATTAACGCTAAACTTTTATAAAACCAAGTATATCCTGCTGGAGCCACTGATTGAAAATAGTCAGCAATTAAATCATTAGGAAATAAATCAGGATTTAAAAAACGTTGCATCCAAAAAATATGTTGTCGTGCATCATCTTGAACACTAAGACTACCAATAAAAGCTTTTTTAAGTGCTAAAAAACCATAAAGCACAGCAAAAGTCATGCTCAGACTAAACCAAAAAATCACCCCTTGATATGATTTTTTATTAATAGGATAAGTCAAAAATTTATGTAAACTTGAAATTAACATCACTTTTCCAATATCAATATAGCTTTTGAAAGCTGATAAGCTTTTGTGTATTTAAACGACTTATTTTTGTATGCCTCTTTCAGAGCAAAAACCCTTCTGAATTATAAATTCTGAATTCTAACTTACTAATATGCATTTGAAATGACTATTAGCTTAGTTAATTAACCATATATTTAATTTGTTACAAATTTTTATGATTAATGCATTAAGTTTGAGTTATAGTTAAATGTATTTAGTTGTAAAACATTTTAAAATATAAATATAAAGTTCTAAATTTTCAGTTGTATTAATAGTTTCTAAAGATATTTTTAGTAAATATTAGGTAAACAATTGTAAGGATTCAGGTGAGAGCGATCGCTTCGGTGGTCAAAGTCTGCATACTTGCTGAAAATATTATAGGGTTGACAAAAAGAGCAAACTATAGTCAAGTAAGAATATGAGTGATTCAGTGCA
>JAKQYG010000603.1 GCA_023356515.1 Trichodesmium sp. MAG_R04
CCCCCAGCATCTGGACCTCTTCTAATCACTTTTAGCTGTTGATATTCCTGAGCCAACTGTTCTAACAATAAAGGAGTTTTATCTGTACTATTATCATCTACTCATCTTCACTGGACTTCAAACTTCTTGTTTGAAAGTAGACCCAAGTCAAAATCAATACAACTATTAAATAAACTACATTTGCGTTCATACATACCTCATTCCTATAAAAGTAATGGGATTTGAGTCCGAATTCCCTTCGTTAGAATTACCTAACAGGTTCTTACGGTCGGTCTTTTAAACCCTCTCAGCTTTTGCTCCCGTTAATCAAATTCTACTAGCAATTGTCATTAAAAGTTATCTTTTAAGACACATTACTATCTCAATAATGAACTCAAGTAAAAAAACCGACTTAAATCAACCAACTTTGATACAGGCTATAGGTGCAATATTGGTTGCTGCTGTTATGTGGGGATCAGGAAATGTGCTCTCTAGAAGCTTATTAATCGAAGGCATAAATGAAATATTCTTAGTTACATTGAGAGTTACGCTAATTGGTACAATATTATTTTTAAATTATTTTTTATTCATACGAGAAAAATTTCAAATAACAATATTTAAAGAAGCAACTATAACTGGAACTTTCTCTGTTTTTTCTGTAAGTTGGTTTTTTATTTATGCATTACAATATATTTCTTCTGGACTTGTAACTTTACTTATTAGTTCTGCTCCAATATTCACAGCACTATGGTTGAAAGTACTTTTAAAAGAAGAAAAAATTTCAAAACTTAGATACATTGCTATTGCAACTGGGTTTGTTGGGATTTTTTATTTATTTGTAACAGGAGAAACAGGATTATTAAATGATGGAAATATTTTACTTGGAGGAAGTCTGGCCTTCTGTGGGGTACAGTGCATTGCTCTAGCGACAGTGCTTAATAGAAAATATGCCCCTAAATATAAAGTTGCGACTTGGCTTACATATCAATATCCTTTAGTAATTATCTTGAGCATCACCGCGTATCTAATTTTTGACATTGCACCACAGCAATTGTCAACTTCTCAAATTATTAGAGTTGCAGCATTAGTCGTATCCAACCTAAGTGCATTTACTGCTTTTACTTGGCTGATTAGACGAGTCAGTGCACTACAAGTAGCATCCGTAGACTATTTAGTTCCGATTGTTGGAGTGACAGCAGGGGTTATTTTTCTAAACGAATCCTTTAATTCAAATGTGTTTGTTGCTGCTGTGTTCATATTCATATCTTTATTAATAAACACCAAAGAAGAATTTTCAAACTGAGTTAATTTCTTTCTTAACCTTTTTCAGATCCTGCCAAGTTAACCATTTTGGTTTACCTTTTTCTTTTGAAGGATTTCGCAAAAGATATGATGGGTGAAAAATTGGCATATACTTGATATCATTTCTAATTATCCACTTACCTCTTAATTTAGAAATTGGCTCATCAATATTTAGGTATGATTGAACTGCTGTAGATCCAGCTAAGACTATAACTTTTGGTTTAATTAACTCAATTTGTTCATTTAACCATGGCAAACATTCTTTGACTTCATTTGCTAACGGCTTTCTATTATTTGGTGGTCGACACTTTACAATATTTGATATATAACAGTCCTCATTAGTGTCAATTCCAACAGACAGAAAAGCACTGT
>JAKQYG010000604.1 GCA_023356515.1 Trichodesmium sp. MAG_R04
AGGATCTATCAAAACTTCTGGTTCTGCATCTAGAGTAGGCAAAGTATATAAAATACTTTGATTTTGTAAACCATCATTTTTGTAATAGAAGTAGCGATCGCCTTCTTTGAAAGGAACGCTATATTTTTCATAATCCCAGACTTGAGTTAGTCGTTTTTTGATAGTTTCTCCTTCGGAAATTTCTGCCAGATAATTAAAGGTAATTTTATTTTGAGATTTTACCCACTCTTGAGTTTTTTCGGAATCAGAGTCTTCTAGCCATCGATAAGGATCGGGAACTTGAATACCGTGATAATTGTCTACTGTATCTGTTTTGTGAGTGATGGGATATATTACGGTGGGAATAACCACAGCACTTTCTAAGTCTTGATCCTTTATTTCTTCAAAGTCAACCTTTTGATCGTTTATCTGATTATATTTTGCTGCTAATCTTAAACAAGAGATCAGAGCATTGAGAATTTTTGGTCCTTTAACAGAAGTAAACTCGAATTCTGTTATTTTCAGATTAATAACTAGGGTTTTTATTCCTATTTCAGTAACTTTAATCCTGCCTCGTTTAGGAGATTCCAATAACTTCAAATCACATAAACTATCACAAACTTGTTTGACATTAAGGCGGTATTTTTTAGATAAATTATTCCTGACTGTGCTTCTAGTTACTGTTCCCTCTGTTGAATAGGCAAAAGTATAAAGCAAATAAAGCATTTGTTCAGTCGAAATCTCTGTCATTAGTCCCTCTTATTAATTTTACTAATCAATATATTTAACACTTGCAAAAATCTAAAACATCTAGTAGCTAACTATCATAAAATAGTCATTTGAAAACTGAAACAAATAGACTAAATTAATGAAATTACAGAATAATATTCATTTCATTTCTCCGGAAAATACAGTTTATTTTTGACTAAAATGTTCTCCAATTAGTTTGTAAATTGCCCTTAAATCTTCAGTTTTGAATGATTTAATTAACTTTTCTGCTGCCTTTTTAGGATTCTTAGCAACTACTACCCATAATTCTTTATTTAATTTACCTTCCGGTTGTTGTTCCAGCCAATTTTTAACGGCAGTTTTTCCTGATTCAGTAATTTCATAGAAACCTCTTCCACTACTTTGTGATTGTTCCAACCATCCCAAATGTTCCCATCGTTTTCTCCATAGTTGAGCAGTGCTATGAGCATAGTCTAATATTTCTCCTATTTTAGATGCATTTAAAATTTGATTGTCTGGGCAAGCTTCCACAACTTTAGAGAATTTATGAAAATAATTTGATGGATTTCCCAAATCTTTAAGTGGATCTTCTGGGATATCAACTTTTTTTGTTTCAGTCAATTCTAGTCTGCTAATTAATTCTTCAATTTCTTTGGGTTCACAACCTAATCCATAAGGTGGTTGAGCATGACATAATTCTTCATAGCTATTAAATGGTTGGCCTTGCTCATCCAGTAATTGCCGATAAGCTACTGGTTGTTTTATTAATTCACGCCATGCTTTTAATTGTTCTGTATTAGCAACTATACTGTTTTTCATAACAGATTGTAGTTTTAATTTAATCGCAAGTGCCCATTGTGGTGTTCCAGGAGTTGTGCTAATTCCTCCTGTTTTACCTAAAGTTTCATAATCCATTTTTCCCTGCATAGCAAAGGACATT
>JAKQYG010000605.1 GCA_023356515.1 Trichodesmium sp. MAG_R04
AGCTAGAAATAAGGATTGTATTATCTACACAAGTAAATTATCTAAACTCCATATCATCATGAGTTATTTTAAAAAAGTTCTTGAATTTATTTAATTCTCATTCCTTAGCTAAAAGTTTTATATCTCTATAGATAAATATATGACTTTTACCTCTATCTAATTCCAGAAATTAATCAGCATATTGGCTAACTGCCCAACAACCTTGTAATAATTGTACTAATTGGCGACGATTAGCTGTAAATTGTTTTAAAACACTTTCTAGTTGATTAGCTTCATTTATGTTTTTTATATTTACCTGCAATGGCTTTCCTGTTTTACAGAAACAATCAATATCTAACTCTTGTAAGCGCTTATAGACTTGCCATCTATCTACACAACTTATTTCTATAACTTGATAGGAACATGGTCTATGGTTGAATTCATTCATTTTTTTTCAATTGAAATATATGAGCACTAAATTTATTTCTAAGCTCTAGTATAAGTAGAGTATTTTTCTATCAGTAAGTCTTTATTTTTGAATAAACAATACCTAATAAATTTTCTCAATAATTTGATAAAAATTAGTTGTTAATTCATAATATATTTTATCTGTGAGCCTGACTCAGATTGACTTTCCTATTAACTGTGTTAAACTTAAAAGCATTAGCAATTAAAAAGCTAAATAACTAGCAATAAACTTGTTAAATTGAATTAGGAATGTATGATATGGCTACATCAACTGCAGTACAAGTTTTTGGCCAGATTGCCGATAATCCAATTGGATTAGATAAAAGTGTTACTGAACCTGTATGTGAGGGTATTAACACAGCTTTGGCCAGCTTCCAAGCTTTATACCTCCAATATGAGAAACATCATTTTGTCGTAGAAGGAGCAGAGTTCTACCAACTACATGAGTTCTTTGAAAAAAGTTATGGTGAAGTAAGAGATCATATCCACGAACTAGCTGAACGTCTAAATGGTTTGGGTGGTATTCCAGTTGCTAGCTTTGCTAAGTTGGCTGAAAGGTGCTGCTTTACTTCTGAAGAAGATGGACGTTTTGATTCTCGGGCTATGGTCGAACACGACCTAGAGGCAGAACAGGAAATTATTAAGTTATTACGCCGCCTTGCTGCACAAGCTGAAAGTCTAGGCGATCGCGCTACTCGTTATCTCTATGAGAAAATTCTGCTCGAAACAGAAGAGCGTGCGTATCATTTAGACCACTTTCTTGCTCCAGACACATTAGTAGTATTGAATTAAGTTAATTGCTCAAGTTAAAAACCTACAATTTCTAGAAGCATGAACAGACTAGATATAGATAGGTAGATGCAACACATACATCAAGCCCGGCCATTCCCGCTAAAAGTTGGGAAAAACCTTCATAGCAATGTGACGGCAAAACCATCAACATTGGCGGTATCTCGCAATGCTTTGAGGAATATCCCCAAAGCACCATTCCCATCTCTCGGCATTTAGTGACCGCAGTGCGGACATTTAAAATGCTTTGAGCCTCCTAAGTTTCGATAAACATGGCCACACTTTGTACAGATTTTGGAAGTATATTCCTCAGTTACATCTATTACTGTTGCCCCTC
>JAKQYG010000606.1 GCA_023356515.1 Trichodesmium sp. MAG_R04
CAACTGATCAAAGAAATAAAAAATAATGTGTATAAAATTGTAAAAAGAAATTTTTTCATTCTTATCCTTATTTTATAACGAAAAGTTATAAACAGATATATTTACTATTGGTTGAATCAACGGAGATATGAAGGATTTAGTTAAGATTTTAGCGATTATATAGAGTAATAAACTTTATACGGAGGTTTTATTTTATGATGGATAAATATTTTGAGTATAGAAAACATAAAACAAATTTTAAAACTGAGGTAATAGCAGGTGTAACTACTTTTCTTACAATGGCATACATCATGTTTTTAAATCCCTTTATCTTATCTGGCGAATTTGCTGGTACAGAAAAAGGTTTTTTTGATTTTGGAGCAGTATTTACTGCAACAATATTAGCTACAGCGCTTGCGTGTTTCATCATGGCATTTTATGGAAAAACTTGGCCTATAGGTTTGGCGCCAGGTATGGGTATAAATGCATTTGTTGCATACGGAGTAGTTGCAGGAATGGGATACACCCCTCAAGCAGCATTAGGTGCAGTATTAGTTGCTGGAATTATTTTCTTAGCAATATCACTCACACCTTTAAGAGCGTGGTTGATTAATTCGATACCAAGAAGCTTGAAACTAGGAATTGGTGCTGGGATTGGATTATTTTTAGCTATTATTGGTTTAGAAATTATGGGAGTAGTAGGAGACCATCCAGTCACACTAGTTACTTTAGGTGACATTAAGAATCCTTTAGTGCTTCTTGGTTGTTTAACTTTTGTCTTTATGATTGTTTTAGAAAAGATGAAGATAAGAGGAAACATTATAATTGGTATCCTTTTATTTAGTATAATAGCTTGGGCTACTGGTTTAGCAAAATTTAATGGTGTTGTTGGTTCTATCCCGCCAATGACTTACCTATTTGATTTTGATCTTAAAGCAGCGCTCACTGCGGGTATGGCTTCAATAGTTTTTACGTTATTGTTTATAGACTTTTTCGATACAGCAGGAACATTAACATCTGTTGCTAACGTAGCAGGTAAAGTTGATAAAAAAGGTAAAGTGCAAGACATCAACAAAGCAATGTTATCTGACAGTGTGGGAACAGTAGCTGGAGCAATGATGGGGACAACAACTGTAACCAGTTATGTTGAGTCAGGCGCAGGAGTAAAAGCCGGAGGCAGAACTGGAATGACTTCGCTTGTAATAGGAGTTTTATTCCTAGCTTGTTTATTCTTTTCGCCGCTTGCTACAAGTTTGCCAAAAGAAATTGATGGAGCAGCGTTGTTGTACGTGGCAATATTATTCGTTAGAAATATCACTGATATTGAGTGGGATGATATAGCTGAGTCAGGCCCTGCAGTAGTTGCAATGATAACAATGCCATTAACGTATAGTATCAGTAACGGTATCGCTCTAGCATTTATTTCATATGCATTAATTCAAATATTTACAGGAAAATTCGGAAAAACCTCTCCTGCTATTTGGGTAATTGCAGTATTTAGCGTAATTAGTTTTTACGTAGCCTAAAAATTTTAGGGCCAGTTAATTCTGGCCCTTAATTCTTCTGATGTTTCTTAATTAA
>JAKQYG010000607.1 GCA_023356515.1 Trichodesmium sp. MAG_R04
TACGCCAAATTCAAGAACGCTTCGCTAAAGAAAAGCCTTTAAGCGGAATTAGGTTAGCAGCCTGCTGTCACGTTACGACTGAAACTGCTCTGGGGTTAGCGAGCTGGGGTTAGCGAACTGGGGTTAGCGAGCTGGGGTTAGCGAACTGGGGTTAGCGAGCTGGGGTTAGCGAACTGGGGTTAGCGAGCTGGGGTTAGCGAGCTGGGTTGCCGAGCCATCAGGCATCAAGTTCTGTAACCTTCTCACCCGGGTCACCCGCCAATAAATAAATTTCTTGGCTCATAGCAAAAGTCATCTAAAGATGACTAAATGATCTCACGGGGTGACAAGTAAGCCTCACGGGGTGACAAGTAAGCTTAATGGTATATACAGCAATTATTTGAGACAATAAGTAGAATAATAATTCAATTTAAAAAGAATGGGATTTTGAATTTGGGAGGTAGCGATCGCCAATTCACTTTTGTCCACCATCTGAGTTGATTATTTATTTATTTAAAAAATTATAGAACATTTATTTAGTTTTTCCTCAGAATTAGTATTAATTTTAGATAGAAATAAGTGGCAAAATACTAATATATTAATGATTAGTTTAGCTTGTAAAAAGAGAGCAGTACCATTATATTGGAAAATTTTAACTCATAAAGGAGCTAGTAATTTAACCGAACAAAAAGCAGTAATTCCTCCAGTTATAAGATTATTAAAAGGTCAGAAAATTATAATAACAGCAGATATAGAATTCCATAGTATTTTTCTATCTTACTGGTTGAAAAAATATCAGAAACAAGATGTATATTTTGCTTTTAGACAAAAAAAATCGATGATTATTAAACGAGGTAAAAAATATAGTTGAATCTTATAAATGTTTAAACTTCTTGTAAGACTTTAGCGATCGCGAATACTTATCAAGATTCTAAGCCATAGAAAAGTTTGTGAATGTCTACTAGAAAGGCTGTCCCCACCACTTCCAAGATTCTCTATTGAAAGGCGATCGCCACTTCTCAATTAACTCTGATTCTAGGTGTTGTCGTAAGATTAATAAAACTTATCAATTTAATGTTAAGAAGTGCGGAATGTGGGATAGAAAAGACTAAATTTCAGGATTTACGAATGTCCTGACCTAAATAGGTAGTGTTATATTATCCGTATATCCGTTTCAAAAATCATTTTTTTTCTATTTCCTTATTAAAATCACCAATCTTCTCTTTTAGCCCGACTTTCTGCTTTCCAATCATCATAATCATATACTTTTTGATCAGACTGAGATTGATAATTTATTTCAGCTTCTGACTCAGTTTCAACTTTTTTATCAGAAGAATAAATATTAGTCAAAGGTTCAACAAATTTAGCGATCGCATCCTCAAGAAACAACTTAACAAATTTATCTTTTTTGATCAATTGAAACTGTTTTTGTACAACTTCTGTAATCCCACCATCACCCCAATCTTGATTCTGACTAAAATATTCAATAAAACTTTTCCCAGCAATTCTAGTTAAATAAGCTGCACTTACTCCTTGAATAGCTTTACCAATAATAAAAGTAGCTACATTTAAT
>JAKQYG010000608.1 GCA_023356515.1 Trichodesmium sp. MAG_R04
TGTAAATCAAGATATAGTTCTGTAAAAAATAGTCGGCCATGAAAGCGCAAAGTCCAAAAAATAATTCGATAATTAAACTTCCACTTAAAAGTATTTACCGGGTCTTTAAAAAAAATATTTTGAGTATATATATCATAAGAAATATCTTTTTCAAACAAAGTTGGTAAATCCAACTTGAGCCTCTGAATAACTTCTTCAAAATGCACTTAAAATTTCCTCACCACAAAAAAATTAACTGTGTTTTCTCCATTGCCTGCTAGATATAATCTCACTATTCAATCTAGCTCTAATAAGTTTAAACAAAAGTTATGAAAAAAGTCTGCTGAGTTTTGGGCTGAGGCGCTTCAAGATCATATCTCTACAACTGATATAGCAATGAGCACTCACATCCTCACATATTACTATCGTATTAAATGTAGCACAAATTTATGCTTCTATTAGCGATACTTTCACATATATTACATTAGTAGCAATTTGTACCATGTAAATATACCAGCGCACGTTGCTATAATAAAAATATAGATGCCAATTATGATTATTTTTACTCAATAGAAGATTCTCTTACTTAATGAGGCGAAAATTTGCGTAAATCGTCCTACAGAAAAAAAGGAGGAAATACTGACGACATAGCCATTTTCATAACGGAAATAGAGGAAAAACTTAGCTTAATTCTTTAAAATCTTCAGGAACTCGGCTAACCAGCGAGTATTAGCAGGCCAACCCGGTGCTGTAATGAGATTGCCATCCACGCAGGCTTCATCAACTGAAACTTTGACATAAGTACCCCCTGCAAGAGTCACCTCTGGACTGCAAGCGGGATAGGCTGTGCAGCGCTTACCTTTGAGTACATTCGCAGCTGCTAATACCTGCAAACCATGACAGATAGCAGCAATAGGTTTGTTCTCGGAGGCAAAGTGACAGACGATATCTAATACTTTTTGATTCAAACGAATATATTCTGGCGCACGTCCTCCAGGAATCACCAAAGCATCATAGTTTTCCGAAGCAACATGATCAAAGCTAGCATTTAACGTAAAATTATGTCCCGGTTTCTCACTATAGGTTTGATCACCCTCAAAGTCGTGAACTGCTGTTCTGACTATATCTCCCGCCTTTTTCTTAGGACAGATAGCATGAACTGTATGCCCCAACATCTGCAATGCTTGAAAGGGCACCATCGCTTCATAGTCTTCTACAAAATCGCCCACGATCATTAAAATTTTCTTTTCCATCATGTTTAAATTCTCTTTGTTTGTAGAAAGTACTTTAATGTTTAAATAATTAAATCATAGTAGTTTTAATTATTATTTATTTTTGTTTACAAACTTCATAATTATTATTAGGCAAGGCTTTCAATCGCTAGTTTGAGATATTACATTTTGACGTGCAGAATGTAAGTTCTACTAAAATTAATCTAATCGCAGCACTGCCATAAAAGCTTCTTGTGGTACATCAACTGTACCTAATGACTTCATTCGTTTTTTACCTTTAGCTTGTTTTTGTAATAATTT
>JAKQYG010000609.1 GCA_023356515.1 Trichodesmium sp. MAG_R04
GTCGAAGTTAGTTTAGCTTTCTTAGTCGAACTTGCTTAATTTTTATTAGCTGAAGTTTTTGAGTGCGTAGGGGCGGTGTAATGTACTTAATTATTATTTTATTTTTTATTTTTCATTAAAAATTTGATGGAGAAAATACTGTTTGAAATTTAAGTGGCCAATCAAGAAATAGAGGTAAACTTGATGCCCCCCATGAAGAAACCCACGGCGGTCCGGGGGGTCCATGCTTGGCAGGGTACCGGACCGCCGTGGCCATGAAGATATACTACTTTACTTGATAATAAAGGGATAACGTTACTAGTAAAGCACAGTATAGCTTTGAAGTCGTTTTTGTATTTCTTCGTTTTTATAAAAATTTAGTATAAACTATAGTTTCAAGCAATCTTACTTAATAAGTATCATGAAAAACTATGATTTTAGTTATGTAGATATCACCATACTTGATGGTTTATCTAATGGTTTATCCATTTATCAGATAGAAAAAATATTGCATTTATCTAGAAGTTCTATTAAACGACATATCACCAAACTAATGAAGATTTTTAATTCTTTAAATAAATGTCATTTAGTAGCTAATTATCAAAAATATATTTTGAAGGAGACTAAAGCTAATCAGTGTCTGTATTTAGCTATGATTTTATTTAGTAAACTATAATTTTTTTCATTATATTATACTGTTTTTGAGCCATTTGGTTCAACATTTTTAATTTAGTTGTTATCTTGAGATATTTTTGCCATTATTAAATCGTAGAGTTTTTTTTTAAAAGTTGTGAAATCTCTAGATGAATATCCCATAAGTAAGTATTTTGGGGAGTATTTTCTGTCTGAGATTGGTAATTCTACTGATTATAAATTTAGTAAGTATTATCAATACTCGAGAAAAACTTCTGAGATGTTTATTGAAGGTTTTAGATATTTGCAATATCAAGACCTTTTACATTGGTCATATAGAATAAAAAACTGCGCATCAAACTTATGGTTTACATTTATAAATGATGAGATGAAGTTAAAAAGGGCCAATTTTTGTAGGGTTAGATATTGTCCTATGTGTTCTTATAGAAGGGCAAAAATAAATCGAGCCCGTCTTTTTCAAGTCTGGTCAAAAATAAGTCACAAATATAGGTTTTTGTTTTTAACACTTACCGTTAAAAATGTGCCATTAAATATATTTAGAGATGTGTACCAAAAGCAATTTCGCTTTGGGTTTTTGAGATTTAGAAAAAATCTGTTTTATAATAATTCATCAATCAAAGGATTTATTCGTGCAACAGAAATAACTCAACCAAAAGACTCTAATTATACTCATCCACATATTCATATGTTAATTGCAGTGGATGAGGACTATTTTGAGAGCCATAACTATATGGATGTTAGTTATTGGGGAAAAATGTGGAAAGAAGCTTTACGTCTAGATTATGATCCAATAACTTATATCTCAGCAGTATCAGAAGACGGAGGGAAATCGCTGTTAGAGGTCACAAAATATGAATTAAAGCCTGTAAACT
>JAKQYG010000061.1 GCA_023356515.1 Trichodesmium sp. MAG_R04
TCCCAAATCTCCTGCCCGCAGTTCATCAACCTCTATTCTGTCATCAGCTTTCAGAACAATTAGACGAGAAATTCTTTCTTTCTTACCTTTAGTAGAATTTAAAATATAACTACCTTTGGCAAGTATCCCAGAATATACCCGGAGGAAAGTAAGACGACCATAAGGATCTGACATGATTTTGAACGCCAGAGATGCTAAAGGCGCTTCATCATCGGCTAGCCTCACATCCAATTCCCCATTAGGCAATTTACCTTGAATTGGTGGAACTTCCTTAGGAGCAGGTAAATAATCTACTACTGCATCCAACAAAAGCTGAACACCTTTGTTTTTGAAAGCAGAACCAAATAACATAGGTACAGCTGTACCTGCAATAGTAGCCTTACGGAGAGCCTTACGAATTTCTTCTGCCGTTAGTTCCTCTCCTTCAAGATACTTTTCTGTCAAAGCATCATCAGTTTCCGCTACTGACTCAACTAACTTGAAACGATATTCTTGAGCCAATTTTTGCACATCTGCTGGAATTTCTGTTTCTTGAATATCTGTTCCTTGATCATTAGTATAGATAACAGCTTTCATGGTCACCAAGTCGACAATTCCACTAAATTTACTTTCACTACCAATAGGAATTTGAATGGGAACTGCATTAGTGCGGAGGCGATCACGAATTTGCTCATATACCTTGAAGAAGTTAGCCCCTGTTCTATCCATTTTATTAACAAAGGCTATACGAGGAACTTGATAACGGTCAGCTTGACGCCAAACCGTCTCTGACTGAGGTTGTACTCCTCCAACAGAACAAAAAACAGCTATCATACCATCCAGGACCCTCATAGAACGCTCTACTTCTATTGTGAAGTCTACATGGCCTGGAGTATCAATAATATTAATTTGATGGTCTAACCACTTGGTACTAATAGCAGCCGCAGTAATAGTAATTCCACGTTCTCGCTCTTGAGCCATCCAGTCAGTAACTGCGGTGCCATCGTGGACCTCTCCCATTTTATGCACTATGCCAGAATAAAATAGGATTCTCTCTGTTGTTGTTGTTTTACCTGCATCAATATGAGCTGCAATGCCAATATTTCGCACACGCTCAAGGGGCATAGTTCTTGCCACAGTTACCTCCTTCCTTATCTATAATCTATGCTACCAATTTTTACAGTTGATTAAAATTCAATACTTTTGGGATAACTGCTATTATTCTTTAATCTGAATTTATTAGTAACGATAATGAGCAAAGGCTTTATTAGCTTCTGCCATTCTGTGAGTTTCTTCTCGCTTACGAATAGCGCTACCCGTTTCATTAGCTGCATCCATCAACTCATTGGCCAATTTTGTGGCCATTGCTTTGCCGCCTCTGGATCTAGAATATTGCACTAACCAACGCAAAGCCAGAGTAGTTCCTCTATCAGAGCGCACTTCCATCGGAACTTGGTAAGTAGCACCGCCTACACGACGGGCTTTCACCTCTACTAGGGGAGTCACATTTCGGACTGCCTTTTCAAATAATTCTAGGGGATGAGAATCTGTCCTTTCTTCAATAGCTTTAAAGGCATCGTATACGATGTTAAAGGCTAAAGATTTCTTTCCATGACGCATAATCCTTCGTACGATCATAGTGACTAATCGACTATTATATTTCGGATCTGGAGGAGTGGGACGTCTTTGAATAACTCTACGGCGAGACATAATAAAAACCAATAAATTTTCAATAGTTTAGTGACATACTCCCACACTAAGCTGATGCTATACTGTGGGCTTCTCGCTTCCCAGTCCCGGTACTCCGTTGGACTCCACGAGTTTTAAGGACGGAATGCCCTACCGCCCTGTTTTTTCTATTTATCGCTGCTGACATCTACATTATACTTTTGGCCAAACAAATGATGCTTGATATAATCCTCTTTTGATTTGTTCTTCGCCAATTTTAGCTGGAATTTTCGAGAATTTGATATTTCAGTAATTTAGGCTTTTGGCTTTTTGGCCCCATATTTAGAACGACCTTGTTTGCGGTCTTTAACTCCTGCAGTATCTAAAGTTCCACGAATTATGTGATATCTCACGCCGGGTAAGTCTTTAACCCTACCCCCTCTAATCATAACTACAGAATGTTCCTGTAAATTATGCCCAATACCAGGGATATAGGCGGTAACTTCAAAACCTGAAGTTAGACGCACCCTAGCCACTTTGCGCAGAGCCGAGTTAGGTTTTTTTGGTGTAGTAGTATAAACTCTTGTACATACTCCACGACGTTGAGGGCAACTTTTTAGTGCCGGCGATTTTGTTTGCTTTTCTGTATCTTGACGAGCTGAACGAATCAGTTGTTGAATTGTAGGCATTAGCAAGAATTTTTTCTAATTATTTTTATATTTTCGCGACAGAATAATTCTAGGCAAGTTTACTTGATAAATTTTTTAACTCTATTCTCATAGCAGAATATGCACATTTAGGCAAATTACTCTATAAGATTATATTCAGTTTTTTAGCTGACATATCTTGTTTTTCTCGCAAGTAAAATTACAGCTCTTTGCACTCGTCAACTTAGCCGTTTGTTTTGATTTCCGGCTTTTCAATTGAGGAGGTTTAACAGGTTTCCCTTTTCTCTGGCCTTTAGTTGACTTGCAAAAGTCTTGGTAAGTCTGGTTTAAATCATTCAATGACTGCTGAAATGGAATATTAGAAACTTCTGACAACCATTCTCGGTCTTCAGTCTTTCTAGCTTAAGCAATAAAAAGCTTTTTTAGTCCTGGATTAGTAGCTTTCTTTTCTCCTGGTTTATACTTTATGTTTATAGTAAGCTAGACTATCATTCAAAAAAAATGCGGACATTGCCAAATAGCTTGGCTAATGGGTATTTTTTTCCCGACGTTGAACATATACGGTACTTAAATCAATCTAGCTTTCACGACCTGACTTCCAAGCTAATAAAATGTTAGCATATTCGTGAAAAAAAATCAACTAATAAAATAGCCATGGAATAGCGAGGCTTGAGAACCATTTTTTTGTCATCGAAAACTACAGTCCCTTAACTTTCATTCTTGATGAATAGGACTGCAGTTATAACAAGTCTTGGATTTAGGAAACCATTGATATGCTAATACTATGGTCCAGACTCTAGCAAAAACTTTGGTTATCAATTATCTAATCGTTGCCTAGATTGATAACAACCTTCACAGGCTATAAATGCTACCAATTTACTATTGTGTACCATACCAGAAACGTTTATTTGTTCCAAGCAAATCTTAATGTACATGACCATCTAATTGTACAGGTCTTAGAAGACTATTAGACATTTCCAGGAAAATTTCTCGAACCCTCGACCCGCCATTCCAAAATAAAATTGGTATTGTTGGAGAAGTATACTGCTCAGTGACATCCACTCATCATAGTGGCACTAAATAGAGTTATTAAGTAATTGGAAGTTCTAGGAAATTATCAGGGAACATGAAGTATTATTTTTACCTTGATCCATGTCATTTCCCTAAAACTTTACAAACAGTCTATGATTTTAGATCAGTGAGATGTCTTTGTCAAGACTAAATGGAAAAAGAATTACCACAACCGCAAGCTACTCTAGCGTTAGGATTATTAAACCGGAATCCCCCACCCATAAGATCCTCAAAATAATCTAAGATTAATCCATTCAAGTAGTTGAGTTGTTGAGAGTTAACTACAACTTTAACTTGGCCATAGTCATAAACTTTATCGTTACTATTCTGCTGTGTATCAAATTGCATTATGTAACATAAACTACAGCAACCACCTGGTTGAACTTTGAGTCGAAATAAAGCATTTGGTTGGTTTTGTTTGGACTGAAGACGAATAATCTCTCGGACTGCTACTGCGGTCAAATTAATCATTGATAATTTTTTTCTTACCAGTTGAATTAAGATTTTGTTCGAGCATAATCATCTTGGAAACGAACAATATCATCCTCTCCAAGATACTCTCCATTTTGCACCTCAATTAATACTAGAGGAATAACTCCTGGATTCTCTAGGCGATGGGAGGTACATTGAGGTACATAAGTAGATTGATTGTTTTCCAAAATTTCCTCTTTGTTACCACAGGTGACTTTAGCAGTTCCTGAAACTATAACCCAATGCTCACTACGATGGTAATGCATTTGTAGACTGAGTCTATGTCCTGGTTTTACTTCTATGCGCTTGATTTTGTATCCAGTTCCTTCCTCTAAAACTGCGAATGACCCCCAAGGACGTTCTATAGCAGTAGATTCTTGTAAGACAGAAGGTATAGATAATTTAGGAGTTTGAGATGCTTGTTTAAGTTGTACCATTCTTGGGCCCTCTCCAAAAGGAAATAGTGGTGTTAAATTGGTCTCTTTAAACTCATGGACTTTTAACCTTTATAGTATAAAAATAAATATTACTAGGAGTCATGAAATTACATACTAATAAATAAATAATATTTTTATGGTTTCAATTTCTAATGATATATATAAAATATCAGGTGACTATAGTATGGTTACATAATATTAATATTATCCTCATATTCAAGTCAAGCTTTTTTTAAATTCATATCAAATCTTTACATTTGCTATCTAAAAAATATCTATAGCAGTCCTATATTGATCGCAACAGATATAATAGATTGTTATAAATATTTCATTACAAATCGTAGGGACTTTGCATCCAAAGCCCTTAGTTAAGAACGATTTTTGGCTATTTATAAAAAAAATAATGGCTGTATTCTATAGCCGATAAAGGCTTTAGGATTTTATAGTACATTTATATGGAGGAAGTTCAGGTATACAATACCAATTTCCTTCAGTATGGCTACACATCATAATGTCAACATTTGATAAATATTAAGACAAGCAGTGTAGCCTAAGTTCATGGAATTAGTATAACTAGTTCAGGACTTTCGCTGTACCGCTATATATGGGGAGTAAATTCGTCTTTTCCGAAAGATTTCCACTATAATTAGTGTCGTTGCGTAAGTCCTGTAGTTTTAAAATATCTTTATTAGAATAGGATAAATGATGTACAATAGCAATACTAAAATTCTTGTTGTGCGAACATCTTGCCCGCTAAATGTTTACCTTAAGTTATGGGTAATTGTATAGTGTTGTTTTTTAGGTAACTATATCTAATATCTAATATCTATAAAAATAATTGGTATAAAATCTAAAATCTAAACACAGATATATAATAATCCTATTTCATTTATGTTAAAAATCTTGTCTATTTTTGAGAATAGGTTTGGACGTAATTCATGATGGTTAAAACTTTCAGAGTTTATTTCTAGTTTTTGAATTGTTACAACCTATTTAGGATTGCTATAGTGCAAAAATTAATAAAGTATATGTGAGCTTCAATTGATAGAAGAAACATTGGACTATAATTTTAAGTAAAACAATTCCAACTGCAACACAAAATAATTGGCATTATGTAAGGTTGAAAGTGAAAGTAGCTGAAAAAGATTCCACTTTGTTAGGTTTAGCTTGAATCAGAAAACAACAAATCAGTGTAATGCAGCTATGAAGAGTGAGAGATGTGGTTGACTTGACCGTTTATACCTATGGAGGTCGTGCTGCTAACAGTAGACCGTAGAAGCAGGAAGTAAACATTGAAATGTCACTAATTGTGAACTTATATCAGTTTTATTTATGAATCAGGGAATGTATTATCAGGATTATATATTAAATCATCCAGCACTATTAATAGGAGCTGGATGGGGACAGTCCTTATCTATTTTGACTGTCAAAACCGAAAATATTAGACAGAAAACAATAACTTCAAATCAAAATGGCACAAGTCAAGATTCCTCAAATTGTGTAGAAACAGTGCCTAAAGAATTATTAAGGAGAATTCCTTTTTGTCCACACTGCGACATTGAGATGTGTCGTAATGAAAACGAAGCTAGAAATATAAAATATAGGACGGTAATACACCCAGTCCTTGGGGCTAGTAAGGGAGAAGCCGAAAATATACCGCAAGGCTAACGTGGGAGTATGTCACATGAAAACTTCCATATCAAGGGAGACAAAAAATTAGGTCTCAGGCCTCCTTGCCCTTTTAAAGGTTAAAGGCATGAAATTAGTATTTCAAGGCTCTGGCTCGAGCTAGAGGTACTGATAACTGATAACTAATAATCTATATTTATAACTAACATGAATCAATTTCAGACAAATCTAAAAGGAAATAAAGAAACTTATCAAGGCCAAAGATGGTTGGTAGAAGAACGAGATGCTTGTGGAGTAGGTTTTATTGCTCATCCATCAGGGAAAAAAAGCCATGAAATTATATTGAAAGCTTTACCTGCCCTAACTTGCTTAGAACATCGTGGTGGTTGTAGTGCAGACCAAGATTCAGGGGATGGGGCAGGTTTAATGACTCAAGTTCCTTGGGAATTGCTGCATAAAAACTTAGAGTTCAACCCTGCTAACTGTGGTGTAGGAATGATATTTTTGCCCCAAATGGAAAAGAAGGCAGCAATAGCACGCCAGATAATTGAAAAAACAATAACTAAAGAAGGTTTAACCGTAGTTGGTTGGCGAGTTGTGCCAGTTGTACCAGAAATATTAGGAGTACAAGCACGAACAAATCAACCACAGATTGAACAAGTTATTGTGAGTTCAGATAAGTTGCAAGGGGATGAGCTAGAGCGATCGCTCTATTTAATCCGTCGTAACATTGGTTGTGCCCTAGAAGAAGAAGGTTTGATCTGGGGAATAGATGCCTATATTTGTTCCTTCTCTTGTCGCACTATTGTATATAAAGGTATGGTGCGCTCCGCAGTCTTGGGAGAATTTTACACAGACCTAAAAAATCCAGCTTATAAAAGTTCCTTTGCCATTTACCACCGACGCTTTAGCACTAATACAATGCCTCGATGGCCTCTTGCCCAGCCCATGCGCTTACTTGGTCACAATGGAGAGATTAATACTTTACTGGGAAATATCAATTGGATGAAAGCACGGGAAGCAAGTCTCAGTTCTTCCTTATGGCAGTCAAGACTAGATGAGTTAAAACCTTTTGTTAATAATCAAAGTAGTGATTCCGCAAATCTAGACAATGTGATGGAATTAATAGTAAGTTCCGGACGTTCTCCATTAGAATCATTGATGATTATGGTGCCAGAAGCATACAAAAATCAGCCAGACCTAGCAGATCATCCAGAAATTATAAACTTTTACGAATATTATAGCGGTTTGCAGGAAGCCTGGGATGGTCCTGCACTATTAGTATTTAGCGATGGTAAACAAGTGGGAGCAGCTCTAGACCGGAATGGTTTGCGACCAGCACGTTATTGCATTACCAATAATGATCTAATTGTTGTAGCATCCGAAGCAGGAGTAGTTGAGATAGCAGAAACAGAAATAGTTGAAAAAGGTCGCCTTGGCCCTGGAAAAATGATTGCTGTAGACTTAGGTACTAATGAAATTCTCAAAAATTGGGAAATTAAAAAACGCATTAGTAGGCAGCAACCCTATACAGAATGGTTAAAAAACAGAAAGCAGATAGTAAAGCAAGCATTTACAGCAAACACTAAACTAGAATCACAGACCCTACTCCAACTACAAACAGCATTTGGCTATAGTTTTGAAGACCTGGATCTAATAATTAGTGATATGGCAAAATTGGGGAAAGAACCAACATTTTGTATGGGTGATGATATTCCCCTAGCAGTGCTTTCGGAGCAACCTCATTTACTATATGACTATTTTAAACAAAGGTTTGCTCAAGTGACAAATCCTCCTATTGACCCACTGCGGGAAGGAATGGTTATGTCTCTGAATATGCTCCTTGGTAAGCGTGGTAATTTATTAGAAGTTAGTGCAGAAAATGCACGTTTATTAAAAGTAGAATCACCTGTATTAAACGAGGCAGAATTAAAAGAAATTCGGGACTCCGAATTTGCAACAGAAACTCTTTCTACTCTATTTGCTGTAGCTGATGGCCCAGAAGGGTTGGAAACAGCAGTGAAGAATTTGTGCAATCACGCAGCCACGGCAGTTCAGAATGGCAAGGAAATTATTATTTTATCTGACAAATGTGACAGTGGAATAAATGCAGAACTTACCTACATTCCTCCTCTTTTAGCTGTAGGTGCGGTTCACCATCACTTGATTAAAGAATGTTTGCGGATGAAAGGGTCTTTGGTGGTAGAAACAGCTCAGTGTTGGAGCACCCATCACTTTGCTTGTTTAATTGGTTATGGAGCTAGTGCAGTTTATCCTTATTTAGCATTAGAGTCTGTGGGTCATTGGTGGTCTACTTCCAAAGTTCAAAACCAAATGGAACGGGGTAAAATTACAAAAACTACTATTGAAGAAGCTAAGAAAAATTATCGCAAAGCAGTAGAAGCAGGATTATTGAAAATTCTGTCTAAAATGGGAATTTCTTTGTTGTCTTCTTATCAGGGATCGCAGATTTTTGAAGCTATTGGTATTGGTGGAGATTTATTAGAGTTAGCTTTCCGCGGAACTACCTCTCGAGTAGGTGGTTTAACGGTGGCAGAGTTGGCACAAGAGGTTATTTCTTTCCATGGCCGGGCATTTCCAGAACTGAATATTAAAAAGCTGGAAAATTATGGGTTTGTGCAATATCGCTCTACTGGAGAATACCACATGAACAGTCCGGAAATGGCCAGAGCACTCCATAAAGCAGTTGCTACTTTTAATAATGGCAATGGTAATGGTAATGGTAAACACCAAGAAACAATGAAGTATGATCACTATGAAGTTTACCGGAAATATTTGCAAGGGCGACCAATAACAGCTTTGCGGGATTTGTTGGATTTTCATAGTTATTCCCCTTCTATACCTCTAGAAGAAGTGGAACCAGCAGCAGAAATCATGAAGCGTTTCTGTACGGGTGGAATGTCTCTGGGAGCTTTGTCACGGGAGGCACATGAAACTTTGGCGATCGCTATGAACCGGATAGGGGGTAAATCTAATTCTGGGGAAGGTGGAGAAGACCCCACAAGATTTAAAATCTTAGATGATGTGAATAGTCAAGGTTTATCTCCTTTATTTTCTCATCTGAAGGGACTGCGCAATGGTGACACTGCTTCTTCTGCTATTAAACAGGTGGCATCCGGTAGGTTTGGGGTAACTCCAGAGTATCTGATGAGTGCTAAACAGATTGAAATTAAAATTGCTCAGGGGGCAAAACCAGGTGAAGGCGGTCAGTTGCCTGGTAAAAAGGTGAGTGGTTACATTGCTACACTACGTCGTTCTAAACCTGGAGTTTCCTTGATTTCGCCTCCTCCTCACCATGATATTTATTCTATTGAGGATTTGGCACAGTTGATTTTTGATCTCCATCAAATTAATCCTAATGCTGGTGTTTCTGTGAAACTTGTGGCAGAAATTGGTATCGGTACCATTGCTGCTGGCGTAGCTAAAGCTAATGCTGATATTATTCAGATATCTGGTCACGATGGCGGTACTGGTGCTTCTCCTCTGAGTTCAATTAAACATGCTGGTGGTCCTTGGGAACTAGGTTTGACTGAAGTACATCGGGTATTGATGGAAAATCAACTGCGCGATCGTGTTACTCTCCGGGTAGATGGTGGTCTAAAAACTGGTTGGGATATAATTATGGCTGCTTTGATGGGTGCTGAGGAATTTGGTTTTGGTTCCATTGCGATGATTGCTGAAGGGTGTATTATGGCCAGGATTTGTCATCTCAATACGTGCCCAGTTGGTGTAGCAACTCAACAAGAGAAGTTGCGTCAGAAGTTTACTGGGGTGCCAGAAAAGGTAGTCAATTTCTTCTGGTTTATTGCTGAGGAAGTACGAACTATTTTGGCGCGGTTGGGTTATCGTTCTCTTAAGGAAATATTGGGTCGTGCAGACTTACTGAAAGTACAAGAAAATGTGCAGTTAACTAAAATAGAAAGTTTGAATTTAGATTGTTTGCTTAAGTTGCCGAATACTTGTACTGACCGAGGTTGGTTAAATCATGAAACAGTTCATAGCAATGGTCCTGTTTTAGATGATGTGTTGTTGAATGACCAAGAAATTCAAGCTGCAATTCTCAACCAGGGTATTGTTTATAGGACAATAAAGGTGGTTAATACTGACCGTACTGTGGGAGCAAGGTTAGCAGGAGCGATCGCTTCTCGTTATGGGAATACTGGTTTTGAGGGGTTGATTAATCTTACATTTAATGGTACTGCTGGTCAGAGTTTTGGTGCGTTTAATTTGCCAGGAATGAGATTAATATTGGAAGGTGAGGCCAATGATTATGTGGGCAAGGGAATGCATGGTGGAGAGATTATTATTAAACCGCCTGTAGAAGCAGGTTATGATCCAGGAGAAAATGTGATTGTTGGTAATACTTGTTTATATGGTGCGACTGGTGGTTTTCTTTTTGCTAATGGTCAAGCAGGGGAACGCTTTGCTGTTCGGAATTCGATGGGTAAGGCGGTTATTGAAGGTACTGGGGATCATGCTTGTGAGTATATGACTGGTGGTGTTATTGCCTGCTTGGGTAAAGCAGGTCGTAATGTTGGTGCTGGTATGACTGGGGGAATTGCTTATTTCTTGGATGAGAATGGTGATTTTCCGGCTAGGGTGAATAATGAAATCGTTTTTATTCAGCGGGTGTCTACATCAGCAGGTGAGGCCCAGTTGCGGGAGTTGATTTTGTTACACCTTGAAAAGACTGGTAGTGGAAAGGCGAAGACTATTTTGGCTAATTGGTCTGAATATTTACCAAGGTTTTATCAAATTGTGCCTCCTTCTGAAGCTGATACTGCTGTAGCAAAAGTTGATGCTAAAGATGAGGTTGTTGTTAAGGTTTAGCTTGTTGTTGATTTTTAAATAATTTTAAGGGCGATGGATAGCGATCGCCCCCTTTTCAGTTATCAGTTATTGGTTGAATACTTACACTTTGGATGGTAAAATTGTGACATTAACTGCTGTTAACTACTTATTTACCTTTTTGATGGTAGACCATATTAGGCTTAATCTAAATTTAATCAAGAATGAAATTTTTAAAACCAACTGGCCCCTTACCTACTCTGGGTAGATTAGAAAAAGCAGCTATTATAGAACCCATTTGGGATATTTTCCAGAAAGATGATCGCCTAAAAGAATAAAACCGATTTAAGAATAAAAAAGTTATAGTATTGAAACTATTGCTATTAACAAAAAATCAGGAAATTTTATAAGGTCAAATTCTTGGATGGAAAGATGTAAAAGTTTGGTCAAAATTTGGTGCGAACCCTTGAAAATGCAACGCTAAATCTTTGTTTTGTTCGGCTGATGCTAAAAAGATTAGCTCTGAGTGCGATCGTTTAGTCCCGTAGAGTACGATCGCTTTTCTCAAAAAAGATCCCAAATGGGTTCTATATAGTGTCTTGGCGTAAGCTCTGTATAAAACACAATAAATACCCTACACAGGGGATGATACAAAGAAATAAGTTTAAAATTCTGAATATACTAACAGAAAAATCTAAAATCTAATGGTTGAAGCAAAATCCTACAAAGACACCATAAACCTGCCCCGAACAAACTTTAATATGAGGGCTAACTCAGTCACTAGGGAACCAGAACTACAAAAGTTTTGGACACAAGAACAAATCTATGAACATCTCTCTCAGACAAACCCAGGGGAAATCTTTACTCTACATGATGGCCCACCTTATGCTAATGGCAACCTACATATTGGCCATGCCTTGAATAAAATCCTTAAAGACATTATCAACCGCTACCAAATCCTCCAAGGGCGAAAAGTTCGTTATGTTCCTGGTTGGGACTGCCACGGTTTACCCATCGAACTAAAAGTTATTCAAAATCTTAAATCAGCAGACAGGGCAAAACTCACACCCATAGAATTACGCCACAAAGCTAGAGATTTTGCTCTGGAAACTATAGACAAACAGCGTAAGTCATTCAAACGTTACGGTGTTTGGGGAGACTGGGAACATCCCTATATGACTCTCTCTCCAGAATATGAAGCTGCTCAAATTGGGGTATTTGGCAAAATGGTTTTGCAAGGTTACATTTATCGTGGCCTTAAACCTGTACATTGGAGCCCGAGTTCTAAAACTGCTCTTGCAGAAGCTGAACTAGAATATCCCGAAGGTCACACATCTCAAAGTATCTATGCTGCTTTTAAAGTTACGAAACTAGCAAAAGCGGTTCAAAAATCTCTCAAACCTTATCTGGAAAAACTTTGGGTTGCTATCTGGACGACAACTCCTTGGACTATTCCTGGTAATTTGGCAGTCAGCGTTAACCCAGAACTTGATTATGCTGTTGTCAAACCCGATGCTGACTATACAATGGGAAAAGACAAATTATTTATAGTTGCAGCAGAAGCAGTGGAACGTTTGTCCGCAACTCTCGGTACAACTTTAACTCCTGTAGCGACAGTTAAAGGTGAAGACTTGGAGAACTGTACTTACCAACATCCGCTGTTTGAACGGCAAAGTAATATTGTTATTGGTGGGGACTACGTTACTACCGACTCAGGTACAGGTTTAGTTCACACTGCTCCCGGTCATGGTCAGGAAGACTATATAGTAGGACAACGTTATAGTTTACCAATTTTGTCCCCTGTGGATGGCAATGGGAAATTTACTGCTGAAGCGGGAGATTTTTCCGGGTTGAATGTATTAAAAGAGGGAAATTTTGCCATCATTGAAGCACTGCAAAATGCTAATTCTCTGCTGAAAGAGGAACCCTACGAACATAAATATCCCTACGACTGGCGGACTAAAAAACCTACTATTTTCCGAGCTACTGAACAATGGTTTGCTTCTGTTGAAGGTTTCCGCAGTGAAGCACTCAAGGCGATCGCTAATGTGCAGTGGATACCTACTCAAGGAGAAAACCGTATTACCCCTATGGTAAGCGATCGCTCTGACTGGTGTATTTCTCGACAAAGAAGTTGGGGTGTACCTATTCCTGTCTTTTATGACGAAAAGACTGGGGAAGCTTTGCTGAGTGAGGAAACTGTTGCTCATGTACAAAAAATTATTGCTGAAAAAGGCTCTGATGCTTGGTGGGAAATGTCGGTGGAGGAGCTTTTACCAGAAAAATATCGCCCAGATGCTAACAAATACCGCAAAGGTACGGATACAATGGATGTTTGGTTTGACTCTGGTTCATCTTGGGCAGCAGTCGCTCAACAAAGGGAAGGGTTAAGATATCCAGTTGATATATATTTGGAAGGTTCAGACCAACATCGCGGTTGGTTTCAGTCAAGTTTGCTGACCAGTATTGCTACTAATGGTGTTGCACCATATAAAACGGTTTTGACTCACGGTTTTGTGCTTGACGAAAATGGTCGCAAAATG
>JAKQYG010000062.1 GCA_023356515.1 Trichodesmium sp. MAG_R04
TTTGGTTTCCTTGTCAATCTTGTCACGAATCTCTCGCATCATTTTAAGAGCATCGAATTTCTTCTCTATTATTATGTTAGTCTTCATATTTAACAATTTCTCTAGGTGTTCTGATCTCAAGAGTTCGGTAACCGTTGAGAAGGTTAACTCCGTTATACAGGCGTATTTTATTCAGATTAACTATATGCTTGAAATTCCAGCTTGTTAAAATTTCAATTTCGTTTACGGTCGCGGTTGCAATATGTCTACAATCAGCTAGACTTTTCATGCCAACTATCTGAGCATTTACGTACTGCAAAGCCAAAGCCTCTGCCTCCTCTGTGAGCTCGACAAATTCTTTGTGTTGGTTTGGAAAGTCATCTAAAAAATCACGAATGTACTCTGGCGCATACTTGAGTTCCTCGGTTAAGAGTTCAGATACAACAATCCGAAATTCAGATTTTTTTACAGATTCAAAAAAGATTTTAGTCCATAAATGGAATTCATCATCAAAGTATCCACCAACTACAGAAGTGTCGATATAGACTTTTTTCATCATACAGTAAAGTTCGCCAAATACTAAGGTGTTTGCCAGTTGAGTGGTTCAAAGAATAATAATTCATCTATATAGTTTTCCTTTATTTTTATCAACTTTATCATATTCAAGAACTTTTTTCTAACATTCAACAGTTCTGTAACAGTGAAACCCAACAAAGCTATTATGTAAAGCCCATCCCTAATTCCCCATCTACTTGGGCCAATATCTCTGGATATGCCAAAAGAGGCGATCGCGAACCCCTCAAAATATTAACCCCAAATCCCTTTGTCCGTTGGGATGACCGACCCATAACACGAACATTGCTATTATGTCAAGCCCATCCCTAATCCCTCATCACCTTGGGCAAATATCTCTGGATATGCCAGAAGAGGCGATCGCGAATTAACTTGATAAGATTGGAAGCGATCGCCATTCAATTTCCATCACTCCTACCCCTCAATATTTGTGACCATTATTTTGGCAATTTGCTTAAGAATACTTAAAACATCATATAACTGATTCCTACGAGGTAGAAGCAGGTAAAAAATATTAGATAAATCATATTGAGGATTAACTTCTGTTAACATTTTAATAAACATAAATTCATTCCCGTTACCTATCATACCATAAACAGGACGTTCGGGATAGGGATTTGCCATCATATAAGTCATTAGTTGAGGTAAAGCTACTGAAAAGGCAATAGTTGATTTAGATTCAACGATTAAAACCCAAAGTTGTTGAGCAATAACTAAAGTATCAATGGGACCGCGTAAATTTTCATCCTTCTCTTTTACTTCTAGTTCAACACTCGCTTCAGTGGTAACATAGAAAGGTTCATCATATAAACCTGCCAAGGTAAGCAAAGGAGAAATTAGTAATTGATTAATCACACCAACTGCAAGGGAACTTCGTTTTCTATGACGTAAAAATCGTCTTTGAATTTGGTCTAAGTTTTCTCGTTCTTGGGCAGTTAGTTGAGGTAAGCCTTGTTGCCATTCCTGAAAGAAAATGTCATTATCTGTAGGAGATAAATTAAACCTTTGTTCAACGTCAGCCAAGGTAGTTATCGTTTTGGAAATGGGGTTAGTTTGAACCATATAGCAAAGAGAACAGGATACAGAATATATTTATGTTACTGCAATTTTTATGATGCTCGACCACAGTAGGGACGTTCCAGAACCAAAATGGGTTTTCCTGACGGAATGCTGCGCAAACATGTCCCTAAGCGTTACGCTCCTACTTCTATTCCTGAGAGATGTTAAGGGTGGGTCTCCAACTCCTGAAAAAGACTTTTTCAACATACCCTATTCAGGATAGAACTAATACTATCTCCCCATTAGTGAGAGAGTATTTTTAAAAGTTACAGACCTTGCTAAATAAAGTTTTCAGCGATAGAAAAGCCAGCCTTTGTATCCGGAGTTGGTAATGCTATTTTTCAATCAACTCTTATCACTCATTTTCTTTCTAAATTCTCTTAACACCCTAGGGTGATAACTTTTGGTCAGAAGTTTTTGGTAGTTGCGCATCCTGCGGATTTCGCCACGGCTGGATGCTTTGTAAATTAATTTTTGCAACTTGGATACATTACTTTCAAGTAGACTAATGTATAGTTTAATACTAGATATCTATTCCAAACTCATCAAGCTTTGTAGCTCATTAACTTCAAAAATGCCGTAATAATTAAATTATCACCTAAGTATAGCATTATCTTACAAAACTATTATGAGCTTAGTATCTAAAGAATTTTGCCAAAGAATCATAAGATTTTTGACTACTAAAAAATTTTCAAAGTTAAGTAATACTACTATTGAAGTTTTAACTTATAACATTTACAATTATATGATAGAGTTCCTAAAGTAGTTTTTGAATTGTTACAACTTATTTAGGATTCCTATATTCAATAATATCGATATTGAGATACAAACCATGAAAGATAAATTAACTCAAACCAATGTAGCAAAAATACTAGGAGTATCTTTTCAGAGAGTTCATACTCTTAGGATTAGGAATCGGATTAATTTTTTTTGGGATGCTAGCAAACAAGCTTGGCTAACATCACAAGAACATCTTCAGACATATATTAATCAGAAAAAGGATTCAACGAAAAAACATATTTCTAATAAATAGTTAATAGTTATAGCAACGTGCGCTTGTATGTCTCCATACTATAATTTACTGGTAATATAATATGACAATCCTAAATAGGTTGTGACAATTCAAAAACTAGAAATAAATTCCTAAACTATTGCCCATTGACTATTATACTCAAACCTATTCTCAAAAAGTGCCAGGATTTTTGACATAAATCAAATAGGATTGCTATATATGTAATACCATTTCTCCATGAAGTTGCTCTTAATAAAAGATAACAACTATCAGTAAAATTCAGTAACATCCAAGTCTGGGTCAGAATGTTAAGAATTATTAAGCGCATTGTTACAGAGAAATGGTATAAGAATATTGGTAATGGCAGAAGAAATTTGTACCACATTTAAAAATGATAGTAATATGTAAACATTTGAGCGCTCATTGCTATATATATAGAAATTTCATTTTAGCAGTGTCAGTCTGTGTAGCAACTGTAAGACCGGAAAGCCGACGCGATGAAACATAAAGCTCCTATAGGATACTAGGAAATCCCATAATAAAGTCATTTTGATTTATATTGAGACAAGATTTTCTTGCTGTGAAAGAGTTTTGGCTGAAAAAGTCTCCCATTCTTGTTCGGAATGACTATATATCTTAAAGAGCAGCGTCAGGAGGATGTTAAACCTAGTCTATCTATAAAAACTCAGAATTCATTTTCAGGGATTTTGAATTTTTCTCTCTCCAGTTACTCCAAATAAATCCGATTATTAGAGGTAACCATAACCCAAATCTTTCCATTGGAGTTAATAGCCAATTATTTTCTCCTAAAGCTTGCCTATGTTTCAAAACAAAATAAATAAATGCTGATAAACTTATCAACTTCGTACCTAAATTCCTAGTTACTACAGCAAAGGGAATTAACCAAGTAAAATACCAAGCATGAACTATTGGAGATAAAGTTAATAATATAAAAAAATAGGATTGAGAAAAGTTGAAAAATTTATGAATATTCCAAATTATAATTCCCACTCCTAGAACTAGGGGAATTCCATAAATCCAATTATATTGTATTGATTGTTTCCAAATTAGGCTAACTAAATAGGGAATAAACTCAGCGCTACGACCATTAACGACAAAATTTGAACTGGTAGGAATCAATGAACATTTTCCAGGTTCACAAAAATTAAGAGCAGCAATGAACATTGGCAATAAACTAAGTAATAATAACAAAGCTACTTGTTTTATTTTACGATACAATATAGTCTCAGTTAACTTGGTACAAGGTAATATTAATTTATATTTTTTGTTTTCCAAAACCCTATTTTTTTGTAATTCATAAACTTGGAAAATATTACAAGTATTATCCTGCTGCTTATATAATATTTTCTGCCAAACTACAAAGAATAAAATTGGTAGTGACATCCATTTAATCCCTACACTTATACCAATTAAAAAACTACTCCAATACCAACGACTATTTTCAAAATTTAACCATGCTGCTACTAATGGTAAGATAAACCAACTGTCATAATGACCACCACCAGCAAAGGAATAAATAATTAGAGGGTTCCAAGCATAAATTATGGTTTTTTCTAGGCTAAATTTTTTACTTAATAACCAACAGATTCCTAAGTCAGCTAAGATAAAAGCTAACTTAAATATTAAAACTGATGGCTTAATTGCTGCTAAAACCCGAAATCCTAATTGACTTAAAGGTGGATAAATAGCAGAAGTATCAGGATGATTAATTAATGACCACCATTCTGTTCGATAGGGAATTAATTCTATAGCATTTGGAGGAAATTCATAAGGACTGAAACCTAAATTTTGAATGTAACCTTCCCACAAATAACGCCATATATCATCTCCTGCTTCCATGGAAATTAATATTAATCTAGCTAGGATAGTGATACTCCAAAATAAAGCAAAATTAATTGATTTTATTTTCCAGGAAATTATAAACCCTAAGCTCATTATGCTAATACCAATCCAAAATTTTGGTACTGTACCTGCTTCCTGAAAATCACCATAGGGAATGATTAAAATTGCTCCTACTAATATCAAAATGGGACTTAGTAACAACGGCAGATTTTTTCCACTAATTTCACTCGTATTTGCTTTTTCCATTTTGTTGATATTTTCCTATATTGTTATGGTTTTTTAGCAAATATGTTTAAATATTAATTCTAGGTTTTTAAGCTGAAATTTTATAATTTTCCACAGATGTTTTAAGTATAATTTTCCTAGAGTTACCAGAATAATAGTTCCGGCTTGAAAGCTACCTTTTATAGTGCCTGATATTTTTGAACGCCCTCCCTGACGACGACGATAACTAACAGGAATTTCCCTGATTCTTAAACCACATTCTACGGCTCTAGCCTGCATTTCTACAGTCCAACCAAAACCTCGATCACCCATCCTTATTTTTTCTAAACTAGACTTTTTAATTAAACGTAGTGGCCCTAAATCTTGATACCAATATCCCCATCCTAAACCTATTAGAAAAGTAGCTAATTTATTGCCTAAGTTTTGTACAGGAGTCATTGCAGATATGCCTGCTTTAGTAGCACGGCGATCGCCTAAGATAAAATCATATTTATTAGTAGCTTCTAAAAATTTTGGTAGCTGCTTTAAATCATCACTACCATCCCCATCACAAAATAAAATCCAATCACAATTTAAAGGCGTATTTTGAATACCACGCCAACAAGCTCTTCCATAACCTACTATGGGTTCTAAGATAACTTTTGCACCTGCATTAATAGATTTTTCTACACTTTTATCCCTACTACCATTATCAACTACTATTATTCTTGTCAATCCATAAAATTGCAAGGATTTAATGACATTTACAATTGTATGTTCCTCGTTAAGAACAGGAATAATTACGAATATTCTTTCCTCTAAAAACATTTTTTTTTAATTTTTTTTGTAAATAATGAAACAGCAGAACTTTTTTATCCTTAAAAATATTTAATTACCATTATTTATAAATTTTGAAACAAACATAATATTATTGAATATTCAAAGACCAATCATAGTCAGAATACTTCACTTTATAACCACCTTTTTCTAAAAATTTTTGAGCATTAGAATTTACATATTTACGAGCATAATTTACGATAGCAGTCTCTGTTTTATTCAAACCTTCAATATTCTCAGTTTGGCCATAATTTTCCTCAAAATCTTTACCAAACCACTTAAAAATTGAAGATAAATAAATGGTCTTATTTTGACTATCTATCCTGAAGCTTTGACTATTTCCTAGAAACTTTTTAGCTTGATCATTTAGTTGTTCTTCTAGTTGTCTACCAGTATAAGCTTCTTGTCTGAGTGGAGGGCAACTTATGGCAGCACAAACTAGGGCAACATGAATTCCTGGCTGATTAAATTCTTTCCGTAAAATCTGATGTTCAATATGATCTAATGTTATTTTTTTGCTAGCAACATTGAATTTCCTAATCTTCCAAACACCAATGATATTTCTAATACTTTTAGTAGGGTAATTATCAATAATAGACTCTAAAGTAAAAGAGTTATAGGCATTAATTAAGAAAGCTATTTTTTCTGAATCTTTCCAAGAATTATAATTGCTTAGGCTTACAGCTCCAATGGTATAATTAAACTCATCAAGTTGTTGTCGATTTTCTTTTAATTTTTTGTAGTCAACTAATCCTCGAGAGTTGACGTAATCTTTTAAAATTGAATTATATTTTTGATAATTAAATGGCTGAACTAAGATAGTAGTAAGCTCTTGTATTTCTTGAGTTTGTTCTTCTATATTTGGAAGATTATTTAATCTACTACAGCTAGCTAATATTAGAAGTATGGGAAATAAAAATAATAATTTCTTGAATTTAAATTTCATAAATTATTTTGATATTAATAGTAATTTTCTTATTTCTCTATAAAAACTAACGGCATAAGTAAAGTGTGAAATTTAGCTGAATTTTGACTTAAAAAATAATGAAATAAGGAAAGATTAAGATGAATATTTTTTCATATTTTTAGTGCCTATATTCTCTTTCAAAATTATCTCTTTAATAGAAAAACTTGGGAAATATTATTAGGGAATTAGCGATCGCTCCTCAATTAAGAAGTTAAACGATCACTAACTTTAAAATCCCTAATTAAATCAATTAAACGGAAGTTATGGGTAAGTTTAATCCACCCTTTCTAATTGCCAGAGAAGTTAAACTAAGCAATTCTATCACCAGAACTGCTCGTCTTCAAAACCGGACATGAGACTTTCACCTCATCCGGCTCCTCGGTGATTAGGCCCCAATTAAAAGAGTACCTCCACTGCCATTATTGGCAATTTTTACATCATAAGTAATGCCCACAAATTGTAGTCAGCACTTTTTTTTACCTTTTAAGTTAAATATTGCGACTTACACATTTTCTAGCCAGAAAAATGCTTGAAAGCCATTCTATGCAAAGGAATTACGTCAAAGTCGTAAAAATTGCTAAAACCCTTGGCAATAAAGGCATCATGCCTTTTTGACGAAAAAGCTTCTGGCTGTAAATATTTGAGCCTATTTTGGGCTATTTTTTTTGTGTAAGTCTCGATATTCAGTGCCTTTTGTTTGCTCCATTGATATCTTCCCGACGGTACGCTTAAGTGAGACTGTGAGAAACCCAAACCTTAGAATTTCAGGTTTCTGTCCATAGCACCGACCTTAAAGGCCAAACCTCTTTCCGGTTTTACGGTGGCTCTACAGACGAACCCTACTCTGCTAAGGAAGAATACTTACCATCTGTATTGCAGCATATTACTGTAAAAACTTCAAGGTTGATTGGTTGTTATTCATAACACTGAAAAATCAGCAAATTGTGGTAAATTTCCCGCTCTTCTAATCTCCCGTTCTCCCCAAATCATTAACCTACAATAATTTGAAACAGCCCTGCTCTTTCAAAGCGAGGGAACAAAAGGGGGAATAAAGATTAGAGGTCTTCAACCAACCTTGAGATAAATTCAGTCTGTATGCCTCAATAACCTAAATCGACTGCTATTTTTGCCACTACTAAAAAATTCCCTTTTGTTTCCCCCAATAGTTGGCCAATATTTTTGATAAATCCAACAATTATTTTGATTGGGGTGTCTTCTTTTTGCCCAACGCCAGAGTTTTTGGAATATTAAATTGTCCAAATCCTGGAAGGTTTTCTGATTCATCACTACTGAATAATAGTTTACCCAACTTTTAATCAAAGGGTTAATTGCTCCAATTAAGACAGCTTGTGACGCAGACTTATGTTTATCTATAACCTCAGAAATTTGACAATAATGACTCCTAATACTCTCTGCACTTGGTTTGATTTTAGTTTTAAAACCTAGCTTACTTTGATTTTTACTCACCTTATATTGTCTGATATTAAATCCCAAGAAATCAAATCCAGGTTTTTCTCTAGCACAAATATATAGTGTGTGAGAAATTCTGATTTGACTTGGTTTGAATTTTAGACATAAGTCAGACAAGGATTCTGTAATTATATGCTGGCATTTTTGAACTACCTCAATATCTTCATGAGCGATCGCCAAGTTACCTGCATAACAAATCAAACTTAAACCTTGAAATTTATCATTAACTGTTTCAGCATAATGTTTAATTTGTTCTCCTATGCCATGAAAAGCTATGTTTGCCAGTAGTGGAAAAAAGACTTTCTCAGTTAAGAACAACTTTTTCCCATCGATCACACTATCCTTTAACCAAACTAGGATTAGTTTACGCAAAGTGGGATAAGTATCTAAATTTTTTAGTAATTGTTCATAGTCAAAACACTCAATACACTCAACTATATTAGCCTTAAGTACATATCTAGGCTGAAACTTGACACAATTAACAATGGCTTCGATAGCATCCTGACATGATTTCCTCAATCCATAAGAATAAAGTTCAAACTTTGCTTCCCATTGGTTTTCCAGAGCCATTTTGACAAGTATTTGCCCAGCAAGGTCTTGAACAGCGCTTCTTATAGGTTTAACTTTGCTATTTAGTTTTAATCTTTTAGCCAAAGCAAAACATTTTTCTGGAGACAATGATTTAATATCACCAACTCTTGCTGTTTTCTCACCTTGGTTGCTTTGATTAACCCTACGTACAGCCAATAACTTCCCATACCAGGATTTGATCAATATTTTTTGGAGCTTACGGACTACTATAACATCACCACGTTCAGAGGCTCTGTAGATTCTTTTCTGTAACTTGAAGACCCGACGCTCAACTTTTTTCCAGTTAATCTCGCGCCACTTCTTCCATTCCCCCGCAGTCTTTAAACTCGTATTAGACATATATATTACCTACTCAAACTCTACACTCCAAATCACCGTGTGTCCGTCTGCATATCCCATTAAATTAACTAAGGGCTTTTGCTTCTGACACAATCCTTCCCAATCGAACATACGGTTAGCACCTACTTGAACCTACTATTTCAGTTATCAGTACCTCAATTTTACTGAATCTTAAGAATATAGTTATTCAAGAGTTTTTCATGGGTTACTTCGTTCCAAATGACCTTATTTATATACCTTTAGGATGATGCTTTGCGCCGGGTTTACGGGAAGTGCTAGTCAGTCGAACCAAATCTCGCTAACTCCCTATCCTTTGCCTTTTGGCTCCAGTGTCACAGCTTATTTCACTGGTTGAATGTAACGACGCTTCACTCACATCTTCGCACTATAGCTATCCAATGGGTATTTTGCTCGATGGAAACCAACCTAAGCTGACAGTTTTACCACCTTTTCACCCCGCTTTACAGATTGGTCGGGTAGGAGAAAGTACGTCGCCGTATCTCCCCCCCCTAAGAACCGGACTTGACAGTTGTCCCATCATCCGGCTCAAGCCTCTTGCCTTACAGAACATTTGTCTGTGTTTCTATATTTCAGGACTTACCAACGGGCACTACACCCAGTGAGTGGGAATGCCATTCGCCCCTACACATGACGTTTTCAAGGTAAAGCGTGGGTAAGTCCTATATTTATAACCAACTTTATATAAGTGGACTAGGTTATTAATTTTGTCTATGCCACCATCTTTCATCCTTATTTTTTGATGAGTGTGCAGTTTCTATCCGTTGAACAGGTCTTTACCACAGAGAGGACATTTTTGATACAATGTCATTCCCAATATTTAGTTAAGGAGAGGTTTTCAGGTGATTCCCTGCCTTTTTATATAACTTTGAATGGGAGTTTTTGATAGTTGGCAGATGGCTATTGTTTTATTCTTGCCATACCTATTTCTTAAGTTTGTTGCGAAAGTCCACTTGTTTCCCTTGAAGGTTTTGAAGTATCTCTTTCGCACCCATTCTTTACCTTTTCCTTTTTGTTTCCCCACCCGCTTCGAGTGTCTTCTTAGTGACCATTGCCAGAGTGATTTCCAAATTTCGTGGTCAACATAGGAGAATATTCGTTGACTTACACCATATCCGTAGTAATCCCCCCATCCTCTAATAATTGGATTAAGGTTTTTGATTACTCCTTCTTGTGTACTTGTCGGGTGTGCTTTGAGCCATGCCCGAATTTCAGCCAGAAGCTCCTTTACTTTCTCTTTTTGTGGAACTATGAAGCAGCTACCATTGAACTGGCGGACATTAAACCCTAAAAAGTTGAATCCTTGTTCAACACTAACTAAGTTGGCTTTGTTATTATCCAGTTCTAATCCTCTTTCCAATAGCCATTTTTCAATGGTGGGGATTATCGCCTTAATGTCTTCCTCCCTTTCAGCCGTGATTATGAAGTTATCAGCGTATCGGATAAATCCGTATTTATCTGATTTCTTTTTATTGGTGTATTCTTCACCCGTTGCCTGCTTTGTACATTGATAGGTTTTCACCGTTTTGTACTCGGCCAATAATCTTTCCATTCCATCAAAGGCTATGTTGGCAAGTAAGGGGCTGATTATTCCCCCTTGAGGAGTTCCCCTCTCTGTCTTTTGGAAAACTTCTGCTTCTACATACCCTGCTTTTAGCCATTGCTTGATTAACTCTCTACCAGGGATTTCTCCGATAGCTTTGAGGATGTATTCATGGCTGATATTGTCAAAATACCCTTTAATCTTGGCATCTAGTATCCATTTATCCTTTCCTTTCTGGAATCTAATCCAGGACTGTTCAAGAGCATCATGACAACTTCTACCCGTGAATCCATAGGAATTTGCCTCGAATTCAGATTCCCAAATTGGTTCTAACCCATTCCTGACAACTGTCTGAGCAACTCTGTTTTTGACTGTTAGGATGTCTTGTGGACGTGGAAATTTCTGAGCGTTTGCTTTTGGGATAGATACCTTCTTGGCTGGTTTGGCTTGCCACAGGTTATATGTCAGCATTTCTTTGACAAGTTTGACCCTTTCTACTGGAGTCTTTGTCGTCTGAGTATCTATCCTACTCCTTTGTCTGCCCTGATTTCCTTGAGTCACCCTTTGCACTGACAGTAGTAAGTTGGAGTAACTGCGTAGCATAAGTTTCATTAAACTGCGAACCTTATTCCACTCACTGTTCTGTTTAGCACGGTAAATTCTCCATCTTAGGTTCCTAACACATTTTTTAATGGTTTTCCACTCAATGTCTAACCACTCTTTTAACGGTTCCTTAGCTCCGATTTCATTACTGAATCTATCTTTCACTTCGGTTCAGTTCCTTCTCTGAAGTTTTACCGTTTGAAACCTGGTGGAAGTCTGCCATCTTTCGATGTAGGGCAAATATTGTAAGCTGTTAGGCTTTCCGAAGGGTACCCCTATCTCCTGCATTAAACAGGAGCATTTGCTTTCTCCACCTTCCTTTACCCTCTAGATAATTCCGTCTTCTTTACAGTTGACCTACTCAAGTTTTTGATATTTACCTGAGAACTTATAGGGCTTACTGTGTTCCGTACATCTGAACTTCGATTAAGTTAGGATTCCATCTCTATCCCGGCAGGAGTTTAGTTCTCTCATTATGATTAGCCATACCATCATAACCAACCTGCTTACCTTTTGGTCAGAGTGTATCAACCTGATTTCACTCTTAGCGCGAATTACGAGACTATCAATAATGGTTCACTTTCGTTAATCCTTCTCAATCTTCCCCTTGTCCTTCTTACAATTCAGGTTTTGTAACTTGGACTTTTGTTCCTTGCATTCCATCAGGTTCATTACTTACTTTTGACGTAGGCAGAGTCAGTGACTCCTTGACACGGGGACAGGGAGAGAGAATACCCTGGAGGAGACTGCTCCTCATTCTTAACGTCTTGTATACGTTGGATGTACGATTTTCACATCGCACATGGCTAGTCGCTACCGTAGGGGTGATGCTGTCAACCCTGCACCTGGGCGGGAGGAATCTCACCTCCAAGGTCATTTAGTTATAAGGTTAATAGCCTTACTCTGCTCACATCTTGGTACTATGACCCTAACTTTTAGCAGAAACGAATCGCACTTTGGTTCCCTTCACGCCGGACTCTAGATACAACCCAGTTGCGCCATACCCAATTATCTCCACGGCTAGTAACTGCACTGGCATTGATATCCATTAAATCTGCCAGTTCAGAGCTAGTGATTAGATAGCCTTCACTGGCCACTTGATCAGCTATACTTAGAGTTTCAATTAAGTTACGCAGTTGCCCAACTCTCTGCTCCCTGGGGATATTTTCAACTAATTCGTTAGTTGTTTCATTCATTGTAATTTTCAGATTATGTTGTTAGATACTACGGGTTATAATTCTATCGTTTTATTACCAATCTTGCTTAATTACTTTTGTAGATTATGGGCTAACTATGGTCTAGAATTGCCGTTAGAAGTGAAAGATTGTTTTATACCCACACATTTTTTTCAGCTTAATAGTGGTTTGGATAGAGTATAAAATTATATCGATAAATACCAGATGATTGTTCATAGAAATTTGGCAATATTGAGGTGAGTAGTATAAATTTTTCTTTGTTGAAGAGACTTAAATACAGGCCATTAGATATTAGGGACTAGTAGAGAAAGTCAGGAGTTTTGCTAACCAGTTTGTCCAGTACGAGGCATGAAGCAATGTATTCTGACCAACCTACTTCCTGCATACTATCAAAAATTACCTATTGCTAATATACTATAGTGTAAAGTTTGTCATTTTTAAGATAATGGCACTATAATTGCCATTGTTTCTAAAACTCCTTCTTGAGCCAAAAACAATCAGTTTTCCATTTTGATAACATTGCCCAGTCAAAAACCTTTGTTAACATACATAATTTTGGCCAAAGGATGATAAGACAGACTGCCCATGCTTTCAGAAATTAGCAAGTGATCTATTATGTATATCCAGACTTCTAGCAAGTAGTCTAGTCATCTTATGAACCTTCTTTGGAACCTTTTTTTTGAGGGTACAAAACTTACTATTGTGGATTTTTAGTAATTATTTTAGATATTTACACTGTTGACATTGTTGACATCCTCCCCGGCCTAAAGGCACCGGGTAGCAGCCGAGCCGTAGCTCCGATGCGGGTTGACGTTTCACGGACTGCCGCTACTTTGGCAGTAGTCTTACACTTGCCGACCCGTCCGTTTTTTGTCTCGGTATGCCCACCCGCGACTAATATATTTCCTGTGAACTAAAAAGCAACAAGGACTAGACCAGTGAAAAAAAATC
>JAKQYG010000063.1 GCA_023356515.1 Trichodesmium sp. MAG_R04
AAGACCGACTAGCTTGGGGCATTAATCATGTCAATTTATATGTCGAAAATGTTGATGGAGATTGGCTGGAAAACTGGGGTGAAGAGGAAGAAGGGGAATTAGCTGAAAAGTTAGTTAGGAACCAGAAGTCAGGGATAAATAATTAAATATTTATACTTCTAGCAGAATAACTTTACTGCTAATTTGAGCCAAGTTAATATTAATTATTCTGATGTTGACTTCTGGCTCTAATGTTTTGCATCGAATGTCTCTGTTGCTCCACTACTCAAGATGCGGGTAGAAAAGTTTTTAAGAAAGAAATGGCAATAATAGTTTTGATCGGAAAAATAGCTTCAGAATTACGTCAATAATAAGTATGTTTAGAACTGACGCAAAGCAACCTAGTTTTTAGGATAAATCATTGTTTTTAAGAATAGATATCTACAAACAAAAATAGTTTATCGGTTCGTCTGCGTAAGTTTTGATAGTAAGGTGTCTTGATCTATTAAATGTACTAAAAAAAACTCGTATTTCTCACCATTCAATGTAATGAAATGTAGTCATTGCTGTTGACTTTTGACTTTAACTTTCTATTTTTATTAGGCATCAGCGAAAAAAATTACATTATCTATCCCTACTTTAAAGTCTGCTTTATTATTTACACTTTTTCTGTAGTTGCTTTCTACTATTGGTATAATTTTTGCCGATATATATAATCTTTAATAGCCGGCGTAATAGTCATTTCGTCTCCTTGTTCACGATATGTAGATGAGGAAACATTCGGAACTTCTAAAGAAGCTATTTTGACTTCTGTACTTAGTGTCTTTAGCTGCTGCAAATCTGTCTCTTCTGTTATAATACCCTGGCGAGGTATGATTAATAATTCTACTTTTTGTAACAGTTGTTCTATTTGATACCAACTTGGTAATTGTTTGACTAAATCTGAACCTACTACTAAGATAAATTCTGAATCATCCCATTTTTTTCTGGCAAGTTCAACGGTTTCTAAAGTATGACGGCTACTTAATTCTTGATGTAGATAAATATTATTTTGATTCGATTCAATATTTTCAATCAAAATTGATAACATTGTCGAACGTTGTTCTAGGGATATTTGATGGTATTTCAAGGGATTATCTGAAGCCCAAATGACTACTTTATCAAAGTTTTGAGAGAGCCATTTAATAATTGTTTTATGTCCGGCTGTTGGTGGGTCTGCACTGGTTCCAAATAAGGCTATTTTCATCATTTATTGTGTGATTTTTTAGAGCTGGATGCTATATATTGTTTTTTCTCAGATAGCAGTTGCTAAATGGGGCGCTAGACTAAATATATCATCTTTCTTAGCAATAATTTATCTTCATTTATTGGGGATATTTTCTATACCGTAATAAATTCCTCCTAAACCACCTGCTATAGCTCCGCTTGTGTCTGTATCTTCTCCTAAATTTACTGCTTTTAATACTGCCTTGGCAAAATAGTTTGTATTTAATAAACACTATAAAGAGGCTTCTAATGTATCTAGTACATAACCACTAGAATAAATTATTGTAATAGGTATATTTTGAATTTCTCTATTCAATATTTTTGGGAAATGATGTAGCTCTGCTCCATACTTTTCTTGTGAGTACATTTGTTTACAGCGCTTTTCATATGAGTGAACCACAAAAGTGTAAAATGTGACTAAAGACAAAAAGGAAAAACACTACGAGTATCGAAAATGCTTAGATTTAATAGATATACATAATAAGTAGTGTATTTGTCGATGAATCAGGGGTAAATTTAGGTATGACTCGTCTTTGTGGTAGGGGAAAAATAGGAGAAAGATTTCAGGAATACCGTCTATTTCTACTATTTTATAAACTCCATTTACAGGAACACTAGTTACCAACTTAGCACCAATACCTGATACGGAAAAAATCTATCTATTACTACTAGCGCTCAGTATACCACTGAGTTTTATATTCAAGCTGTTACCTAAATTTAAAGAAGCTTTAGTCTATACCCACCCCTCTTGATCCGCTCCCTGGAGAGAATGGGGATGGGAAATTATTAACTAAGCTCTAGGTTGTTGTGTTTGATATTGTGTGGCGGAACGCAATTCATTGAGAGCTTGATCAATTTTGGACAATTCTGGATGTTGTTCCAGCTTGGCCATTACTTTGGCCTTGGGTATTTTTACTTTTTTGGCGTGTTCTAGAGTTGTATTAATAATGCGTTCCCGATATTGTTCTAACCCTTTGATGACTTCTTCTATTTCTTGTTCTTGGGTTGTTGACTCTGAAGTTTCAGACATAATGACTTTCCAGTTAATTTTAGTATTTTTCTAGGATTTATCATCCCAGATTTAGAAATTAGTTGCTAGTATATGTAAAGAAACGTAAAGAAAATTTAAGGATCTGTAATATGGAGATTGGCCAAATCAAGGTATATTTAGAGAGCTCTGATTCTCAAGAGAGATTAAAAGCACTGACTGAGTTAAGGAACTATGAAAGTGAAATTGCAGTTCCCCTACTCAAAACTAGACAACAGGACCCAGAATTTCTAGTTCGTTCATTTGTGGCAATGGGGTTAGGGAATAAACGTACTCTTGAAGGTTTTAGGATATTACTAGAAATGATGAAAAATGACCCAGACTACAACGTAAGAGCGGAAGCAGCAAATTCTCTATCTAAATTTGGAGCAGAATCAATTCCTTTTTTAGTAGAAAAATTTCGACAAGAAGATAACTGGTTGATACGTCGGAGTATTCTTGCACCTTTGATAGATATGCCATTTCCCGATGCACTATATGAAGTCTGTCTGTGTGCCCTCGCTGATGAAGACATAACAATAAAAGAAGTTGCCATTAGTGCTTTAGGTGCTCTAGCAGGGACAAAGAAGGAAACTGAAGCTTTGGAAAAACTATTAGCTTTTGTCAGTGCCAAATCTTGGAATATCCGCTTACGAGCCGCTCAAGGATTAAAGAAATTTAACTGTCCTCAAGCCAAAGAAGCTTTAAATTATCTGAGCAAAGACGAAGATTATAGAGTAGTAGCTGCTGCTTTAGAGAGTTGGCTTTGATCAGTAGGCACACAAAATCAATTACACATTTTCTCAGATAGAACTCTTCATACTTTATTTGTAATATCAAATTGTAGTCAGTAAACAATTTTGTTTAGGAACGTCCAAATATGAAAGTCCCTCACTTATGGGTCATTCTTTAAACCTAATTTTATGGTGAAGTGCACAGCTCTTTCCGTTATTATGTTGTTATGAGATATACCCACATGCTTAAAATGCCTAGACTACATGATTTTCACTATTTATTCTGGACATCATTGGCCTGAAATCTGTTGTATATTTGGGTAGCGCTATATATTTAGGCTCTTAACCTAGCTACGAACTTGAATTTATAACTCATTAGATAATTGTTATGGCGATCGCTATTCAAAAGTTAGTAAAATATTCCTAAAGGCGATATTCAAAAAAGTTAAAATCTTTATTTTCTAATCTAATTCTCCTTCTAAAATCTTAGCGATCGCTATACTAGCATTATCTTGAAATTCTCTAACATTGACTCTATTTAGTAAGAAAATTGAAAGTATCATTCCCACTCCTGCTAATATAAAAACTAATCCATAAGCAAGCATTGGCAAACCAAATAAAAGCCTACCAAAATCCAAAGCAGCACCACCAATAACTGTAGATAATCCTCGTGCCATTGCTTGTGCTAATCCCCAAGCACCAATAAAAGTTCCGGCTGTTTCTGCCACAGTTAAATCTAACATTAAACTGAGAGCAGCAGTAGTAGTTAAACCTGCAGCTAAACCATACAAAAATAAAGCACTCATAAAGAAATAAATCTTGCCAGTAAACCCAGACATAACTATCAAGATAAAACTAATTACTGTTGCCACACATCCAACTTTTAAAGAATTTTTCTTTCCCAATCTCGGTACTACTAAGAATCCCGTTGTACCTAATCCAATTAAAGTTCCCATTCCAGAAACAGCATTTAATCTAGTAGTTTCAGAAATTGCCATAGAAAATATCTCCCCGCCATAGGGTTCTAAAACTGCATCTTGCATAAATAAACTAATAGTTAGTACAAATACAAATGTAAAAAATAAACTAGTTTGGCGATTAGCCCTTAAAATTTTTAAGGTTTTTGCCAGAGTAATTTTATCTTCCCGGTTAGCAATAGTTGAACGACTATTATAACGAGAGTATTTTTTTTCAACTCCCACAGTACCAACAAAAGCAAAAATCAACACAATTGCCGGAACTTTAATAAACAAACTATTAATAGATACTTGAACAGTTTCTAATGGAGCCTCCACTCCAACTTGTTTCAGTAAAATACTACTGGTAATGGCTCCAATAATAATTCCTACCATCAACATTGACCAGACTATACTTACAACTTTAGAACGATTATCTTCATCAGAAATGTCTACTAATAACGCAGCAAAAGGTGTAGAACTTGCACTTAAAGCCAAACCATAAATTATAAACATTAGGCCTAACATACTAATCCAAAAATAAGTAGGATTAGTCCAACCGTTAATTCTTAAACTATCACCAACCTGCCACATAACTTGCACAGCAAAAAAAGCAGTCACCGCAAATAAAATTGCTCCTATCCACATATAACCCGTGCGGTGTTGACCAAATAAAGGTTTAGCATCAGACATTTGACCGAACCAAACTCTTGCTGGTGCCATGAATTGATATAATGATAAAGTTACTGCTACTATTGTCGCAGGAATTGTTAATTCAGTAATCATCACTCGGTTTAAAATTCCAAGAGTTAAAACTGACATTGTTCCTAAGCCCATTTGATAGAAACCTAATCTAAACATAGTGAATAAATTAAGCTTGGGTAAAAATTTTTGGTTGTCAATATTATCTGGTTTTGTAGCTTGTAGATCTTTGATTGCCATTTCAGTAACTCAGTGATTAGTTATCAATTATTAGTTATCAGTATTTCTGACTGAAGTCATAAGCTTGAAATATTGAAATTTCTTTTTTTATTCTCCTATCCAAGGGGAAATCTAAGACCATATTTTTTGGTCATAGCTATATTAATAGTAGTGAATTAACATCTATTTATATGGAAATATAACTGACCATTTCTCGTCAAGTTTCAGACATTATACACTAATTAGGAAAATTTTTAGCATGGCAACAACTACTTTAGGTAAAACAGGAATAACTGTTAATCCCATTTGTATCGGCACCTGGGCTTGGGGAGATAAGCTTTTTTGGAACTATGGAAGTAACTATGGCGCAAATGAAGTAGAAGCTGCTTTTAAAACTTCCTTAGAAGCTGGCATAAACTTCTTTGATACTGCTGAAGTTTATGGCAATGGTTTATCAGAAGAATTGCTGGGAAAATTTATGCAAGAAACTGAACGATCTGCGCAAATTGCTACTAAATATGGTCCTCTACCTTGGCGATTTTTTCCAGACTCGGTTGCTCACGCTGTAACCGCTAGTCTTAAACGATTAATGGTGCCCAAAGTTACTCTTTATCAAGTACATTGGCCCTTTACATTTTTGATGAGTCAGGAAACCTTATTAAATGCTTTAGCAGATGAAGTTAAGCAGGGTAGAATAGAGGCGGTTGGTGTTAGTAATTATTCTAAGGAGGAGATGATTCAAGCTCATAAAATTCTGGAAAAACGAGGAATAATATTAGCTACAAATCAAGTAAAATATTCTTTGCTTTCCCGTAAAATAGAAGCTAAAGGAATTTTAGATACAGCACAAAAACTAGAAATTACAATTCTAGCTTATAGTCCTTTAGCTCAAGGATTATTAACTGGGAAATATACTTTTGAAAAGTCACCTATTGGTGCTCGTAAATTTGATTCTCGCTTTCAAAAGAGTGGTTTGGAAAAAATTACACCTGTTATATCTTTGTTAAAACAAATTGGCGAAAAATATGACAAAACTCCGGCACAAGTTGCACTTAATTGGTTAGTTTTTCAAGATAGTGTAATTCCTATTGCTGGTTGTAAAAATTCTGAACAAGTTCAACAAAATATTGGAGCAATAGGTTGGGAAATGACTCAAGAAGAATTTAATCAACTAGAACAAATTACTCGCCCTTGGTTACATTGAATATGGGAGTAAGCTAGAATTTAGAATTTATAATTTTAGAATGGTTTTTTATCTGAACAAGGCATACAACAATAAGTCGTTTAAATGCACAAAAGCTTATAATAAAAGGTGTTAAGTTAGAGATTGAATTGAGAATGAAAGGAATACTTTTAATAGTTTGTTCATTATTTACCCAAAATATGCTGTAATTTGTAATTTATCCGAATTATTTCCTATATTCCTTTTTTTACTTAATGCCTATTGATTTTAACAATAAAAAAAGGTTTTTATTTGTTTGGCGATCGCCGAGAATGAACATCCCCTGTATCTTCTCCCTGGTTTAATGCTGTTATCACTGACTGCTGACTAATATTGTTATAAATTTTCTGGAAATAATTCATAACAACATCAGCAGATACACCTAAAGGAATATCACCTAAAACATCTAACACTATCTCATTATTTGGAGATGGAGTAATGACTACTAAGGAAGAATCTAAATGTTGATTATATTCCCAAAATTGCTCAATTTTTAGAGTTTCTTGAGTAGGTGAAGTTACAGATGGGGAGTTGCTATATAAATCCTTACCTTGTGTTTCTTCAGATTTTATTTTTGCCGCTTCTGTCACTTTTTCATCTTCACTTTTACCCCGTTTTCGGCGTAGTTCTTCCAAGATTTTTTCTTTACTACGACCTCGTAATTGAAATAATAGAAATGGGTCCTCACTGAAGCGATCGCCTAATAAATAATAAACTGCTGCAATATGTTTACAAACCCTAGCCGAGTCTGGGCAGTCACATTGAGAATGAATTTCATCCAATGTGAAAGGAAATAATCTTAAACCATTAGCAGTAAAAACTTCTTCTATATTTTGAGGCATTTCTCCTGCTAATAATTTGGCGGTAAAAATTGCTCTTTCTGACATATTTTCAATAATATAACCCCAGTCTTCATCAGTAAAGGTATCTAACCATAAAAATAATTTGTATGGTTCGGGTGCTGTACCTTGAACTTCAGCAATAATTATTTGCTCTTGGAATTCTAAACTCAGAACATTGCCTTGTCTAGCATAATTTCTTGCTCGTTCTAATCGTTTTTTAAATCGATAAGAATTTAACAAGTCTATCCATTGTTGAGTCCACCATTCTTTGTCCCCTTGTAAGTTTTTGTAATTAGTCATTTCAGTCATTAGTTTATACCCTTTTTAGGAAAGAATGTGTTTGAATAATAAGAAGGTGTAAGGTGTAAAATACTTTTTTAGTGGTAAACAAATCAAAAGAGGTTTATATCAGGCATCATTTGTTAAGGATAAAGGCTGTTATAGTTCATCATTAGCAAGGATATTTTTTAATATTTTTAGTAACTATACTATAAACCTAAAAATGGCTGGAGGAAGTTAGCCAGGGAGATTTGTCCCCTGGTTGAATAATAACGACACGCCGGTTTTAACCCGGAGTAAAATTCTGCTATACTAGGGATAGTAATTAGGAACAACAGAGGAGAGTTAATCTTCAAAGACCCCTTTTATCTCTCTGTTGACGTCTGCGATCGCGCCACTCAGACGCCGTTAAGTATACAATTCCTCCAGTCACAATTAACATTAATCCCAATGCTACAATAGCCATGATGTTTATTGGTGTTAATTCCACAACTCCTCCTTGTACTCTATATTTCATCTTTCTAATTTTACAATCATAGAGAGTAGGTAATAGGGAATAAAAAAATTACCTTCTTAAAATATAAAAAATATTAGATGGATAATTGCTATTTTCATTCCTCTTAATTCTCTTTTAATTTTAACTTTTTCATTTACAATACTCATAATTCTTCTAAAATTGTAAACCTTACATGATTGATTGCCAAATTACCAATTGAAACTTCTTCCTTCTTAACAAAAACCCCTTTATTTTTCATCACTTCAAACTTAATTCCCTTGCCTATTTCCACATGATACCAAGCCAAACCCATAAAAAACCTTAAAGGATAAGGACCACCTTCTTGCAAATCATCAGGGTTAGACTCCATGGGAACCCAACCAAAACCAGGTATATAAAATTCTAACCATACATGATTAAAATCAGGTTCTAAAGGCACGCCTTTTTTATCAGCAAAAGCCGGACATTTATAGCGACCTACTGTACGACAAGCAATACCATTTAACCTTGCTAAAGCTAATAGTAATCCTACATATTCTCCACAGGAACCAATACCCCTTTTCAAGACAATATCAGGAGTATCAATCTTAGGTGTTATTCCATAAGAAAGCTGGTCATAAACATAATTACGAATATTCAGAAGTTGACGTAATATATTAGTTTCTCTAGCCACAGCATCTTTCGCAGCTCGAATAATTATCTCTTTATCCATTGCTAAATTATCATTATCAACCAAATATTTTTCTTGAAAATCTGGTGGAATTTCAGGAATATTTTCTACATTCCAAGGTTGAATTTGATACTTAATTGCCCTAACTTCGAGTAAAGCCTTCCAACCAAATATTCGTCTTTCTGTTTGACGCAATGGTTGAAACCGAAAAACAGCAACTTTTTGACCATCTTGAATTTCTTCAGTAAAAGGCATTCCTATAGGAGAAATTTCCCTAACTTTTTGGCGATTAGTTTCTGAAGGCAAGGCAATACGCCATTCTAAATCTTGTAAAAATACTTCATCTAATGGTTTTAATTCTTCTACATAAGACATCTCAATTAAAAAACCATTAGAAACAGCATATTTTTCCTGTTCATTGTAAAAAAAATAAAGGGGATGTATAAAAGTACAATCCCGTTTACTCAATTCATACTGTTTTTCTGAATTCGGGTTATCTCTAATATAAAGTTCATCTCCAGAATAAGCTACATAAAGTTGTCGCTCTCCCGTAGTTAAGTTCTGATAAAATGCTAATCCAGTAGGAGATTCAAAAGGTGTAAGAATACTAAATTTAACTTTTCCTGTTCCCCTTTCTAGACAATAAACAGTTTGTTCTTCGCGATCACAAAGCCATAATTCTTCATGTTGTACTGTAATATTTTCAAACCCTATTCCTGGAGAATAAAATTGGGTAATTTGTTGTTTAGTATTTTTATCAAAAACTATAATTTTACCTAATTTTTGACAAGTTACATAAACAGTTGATTCCCAAACAGCAATTCCATCAGCAGCATAAGGTAAAGTAAAAAAATGTTGCCATTCTAAACGTTTCTCTAATAAATTACCAATAGCATTGACACAGAAATAAATTGTATTTTCCCATGTCAACCAAAGAGTATCTTTCCAGATAGAAATACCAGTAACATCAATAAACTTATTAGTCTGATAAGGGTTAATTACAGTTGTGTTATCTGTTTTTGGGTTAATCTCTAACAGAAAACCACGGTTTTTGTCAATAGCATAGAGAGTTTCTCTGGAAAAGGTAATACCATGCAGTGAGGCTACTCCAATTGGTCTAATAGTTCGTGGCCCATAATTTTGCTTTTGGGGATTCTCAGATGATTTAAAGTTCATGTTAAATTCAGAAGAAGATATTTTCAGAGAACCTTTTTAGGTATTGGTTTTCTACTGTACAATTATTGACAAAATCTCAGAGTTTGTACTAAGGCTTCAGATAAAACTTAATATTTGTAAACATTTGAGTGCTTACTAAATTAAATTTTTTCTAAATTTCCCAGATCAAGCAGGTTCTATGTAAGTCCTTAGTTAGCATCCGGTAAAGACATATTATTTCAGGGAAAGCATTAAATACCTTGTCATCCTGAAAATCTCCTATCCATACTAAAATTTGTCTCCCACTCATTCACCAATTTTATTATCATGGTCCAAAGCAAAAGCACTTGAGACTATCCCATTAATTTAGGATTGATCAAGTATCTAATCTTTGGGTAAGTAAAAATTTCAAATGCCTAGGTAATCAATATTGCAATGTTAAAAATTATCCCGTTAATTTCTAGTACATTAATAATTATTTCCTTTTTTGAGAATCAAGCTTTGTCTAAAACTATTGATGTTAATAAGTTCTTAAATAAGACTTCACTAATGGCTAAGAAGGAAAAATATCCACCCTTAAAAAAAGGTCAATTTATATCAGAATCAACTGCCAGACTGATTCATAAACAACGATGGAAAAAGGTTAATACCAAAAATTTAATATCTCAATTAAAAAACAGAGAAGAGATAAAATTAATCACAGATTCAAAAAAATTTCCTCAAGAAAAAAACATCACACAAATACAAAGCTTAACTCAAACTTTGCCTAATACTAAGCAAATACTTACTTCCTTTGAAATTATTGATGCTTTAATTCCTAGCCCAGCTACTTATGTTCAAAATACTCAAAATCTACCAATACCAACAGAAAATCCCCGGCCAAATCCAAATCGCGATCGTTTTCTCCAACCCCTTCCCCAACCAACTCAGTTGGAAACTCCGAAAGAACAAGAACTAGAACCACTGCCAAGCCAACCTCTGCCAGAGAAACCAGATCAAAAAATTTTCGTGCAGAGAATTTTAGTGTCAGGCAGTACAGTTTTAACTCCACAAGAAATTAATACTCTTGTTCAACCATTCGAAAAGCGTTTAGTCAATGTATTAGAACTTAGACAAGTAGCAGATCAAATTACCGAGATCTATCTAGAACGTGGCTATATTACCTCAAGAGCAATTTTACCTGTCCAAACTATTAGCGAGGGAGTAGTTAGAATTGAAATTATAGAGGGCATTTTGGGAGAAATCCAAATTGAAGGCACAAAAAGATTACAAGATTCTTATATAAAGAGTCGGATACGACTTGGGGTAAGAAAGCCATTAGACACTGCTATGCTAGAAAATCAACTACGGTTGCTTCGCACTGATCCTTTATTTAAAAATCTTGAAGCCAGTTTGCGGCCCAGTAAAACACTAGGAGAGAGTATTCTTATTGTTGATGTCAAAGAAACAAATCCCTTAGAGTTAAGTATGAATATTGATAACTATTCTACTCCCACTGTAGGTTCAGAGCGAACCGGTTGGACTGCAATACATCGCAACTTAACTGGGCGGGGTGATTCTCTTGCGGCGTCTTATAATACTACTAGGTTGTTTGATGATAAATCAGATGTCTTTGACTTTATCTATAATTTGCCGATCAATGCCATGAATGGTAGTGTGCAGGTAAGAGTCGCACCTAACAGCAATGAAATTGGGGTAGCCGAGAATGTTGAGATTAGTGGTACAACAGATTTATATGAGTTTAGTTTCCGTCAACCTCTATTGAGAAATCCTAGACAAGAATTTTCCTTGTCCCTCGGTGTGAGTTATCAGCGCACAAAAAATTTCCTTAATGGTGAACTTTATAATTTTTCTGATGACACTGAGAATAATGGTATTAATAGTACTACTGTGATTAGGTTGGGACAAGATTATATTCGTCAAGACCTTCAAGGAGCTTGGGCTTTGCGATCGCAATTCAATATTGGTACTGGTTTATTTGATGCTACTATCAGAAAAGATCCAGAACCTGATGGGCATTTCTTTAGCTGGTTAGGCCAAGTACAAAGAGTGCAAAGATTAAGTAATAGTCATTTATTAATTGTCCAGGGAGATTTGCAATTGTCCTCCACTGGTTTGTTGTCATATCAAAAATTTATTATTGGTGGTGGTTTGTCATTACGTGGCTATAGCCAAAATATAAGGTCTGGAGATAATGGTTTTAAATTTTCTATTGAGGATAGAATTACAGTTTATCGGGATGAGTCTGGTTTACCATTGATACAGTTTACTCCTTTTATAGATATTGGAGCTGTTTGGGATAATGGTAGTAATCATAATAATGAGGATTTACCAGACCAAAGGTTTTTGGCTGGAGCTGGAATAGGTTTGATTTGGCAGCCTTTACCACAAGTTGATCTGCGTTTGGACTATGGTTTGCCTTTGGTAAACCTCGATGATCGTGGCAATAATGCTCAAGATTCTGGGTTTTATTTCAGTCTAATTGTTCGACCATTTTGAATGAAGTCAGAAATCAGAAGTTATACCAAATCTGCCTTAGTGAGAGGGTATTTTTTAAAGTTATACCAATTTCATGAACTTTAGACTACACTGCTTGTCTTGATATTTCTCAAATGTTGACATATGATTTGTAGCTATACTTAAGGAAATTGGTATTATAGCCTCTAATAAATAAAGGATTAGGCGATGGGACAAGCCTGCTTTTATCTCCGGATTTAGTATTAAAAGGTAGTTTTTAGAATAGGAATGTTACCTGGCCCTTCAATTAAATCACAACCCTGAGAGCTGATTTGTAAGCTGAATTCAGTATAAATGCTTGCCTAATCGTTTATTCCTATTAACTACTAGAATTTCCTTCTTACTTTTAAGTTTTATTCTCATACTACATTTTTTTGTGCGAAATGTAGGTTATAGCTGACATTCTGCACATCAAAATGTAGCATATTACACTAGCAATTAAAAGCCCTACCTGATAATAACTATAAACTTTGTAAGAAAAAATACATACTACAGAGACTATTAAAAACTATTACTAATAATAGAACATGTAATTTACCTTCTTCGTTAAAAATAATTCTGTAGTATGTATGTAGCATAAATATGGGTAATAGGATTTATCAAAACCTTGCTACACTTGGAAGCCGGAAAAATTGCTTTTCCTCATAACCGAATTTACCAAATATAAAGCATTTGCTCGAACTAATAATATTGCTAAATATAAAATATAAATATAGCAAAGTTTCTAGTAATTGCTATAAAAACTTTTCGTTATAAAAATTAACCTTGATTGATTATTCCTTTTAATAATCGAATCTACTAGAAGCTTATAATTCGATACTCAAATTCAACTTAATATTAAGTTA
>JAKQYG010000064.1 GCA_023356515.1 Trichodesmium sp. MAG_R04
TATTATAAAAACATACCAGCGCACGTTGCTATACAGGTAATATTAAACCCGGTAGTATAGGTATAAACAAAGTCAGGACTTACCCAGAGACACTACATCTAGTAAGGGCGAATGTCATTTTCCCCTACAGGTGGCGTATAGTTTCCTATTTTGCTTTGTCTTAAATGCCCCACCAAACTAACATTACCGAAAAATTGGGTTTAAAGCCTCGCCCATAAGCGGGGGACTTTTTAGTTGATTTTGTCCTACAGGTTATGTTATTATATTTTTTAACTTCAAAAGTCATTCTATGAAGGCAAGATTTAAGTACCATATATGTCCAACATTGGAACAAAAACACCGATTAGTCAGGCTATGTAATGGAAAAAAGATTGATGCACCAAAACTACTAAGGAAACGAATTAAGAGGTACCGATTTCCAAAAAAGTTGTTTCTTAATATTGTTTAGTAAGTTAAAATATTAGAATTAGAATGATGAAAAAAGTAGAATCTCACGTTTTTAACACAGCTCGCTGGCATAATACCTGTAAAGTAGCAGAATATGGTGAAGGAGCTTATGTCTATGATTCTGAAGGCAAATGCTACCTGGATGCCATAGGAGGAACTCATGTTATTTCCATTGGTCATGGAGTACCAGAAATAGCAGAAGCAATCGCCGAACAAACTCGTAAACTTTGCTTCCTCCATAAAGCTCAATTTACCTGCGAACCACAGGAAAAACTTGCCGATACCGTAGTTGAAATGGCTCCAGAAGAAATGGATAGAGTGGGTTTCGTTACCAGTGGTTCCACAGCGAACGAAATGGCTTATCAAGTGGCTCTTTTATATCACCAACTACGAGGAAAAGTCCGCAAATCTAAGATTATTTCCCGCTGGCATGGCTATCACGGACATACAGTTGCCACTATAGGTATGTCTGGCAGTATGTTTGTGAAAGGAAGTAATCTGCCAATATGCGAGGCATTAAAATTTCCACGAATTCAACCACCACACTGTTATCAATGTCCGTATGGTTTAACCTATCCCAGTTGTGAGCTAGCTTGTGCTAAAGAATTGGCAAGAACGATAGAACAAGAAAAACCAGACACGGTAGCTGCTTTCATTGCCGAACCTATAATTGGTGGTGCTGGTAGCGCAATCGTACCACCACCGGGTTATTATGAAACAATTAGAAAAATTTGTGATTTTTACGATGTTTTATTTATCTCTGAGGAAGTTTTAACTGGTTTTGGTCGAACGGGTAAAAATTTCGGCATTCAACACTGGAAAGCCATACCCGATATAATCACGGCAACAAAAGGTTTGAGTAGTGGTTATGCACCTATTGGAGCAGTTATTGTTCGCCAGAAAGTGAGGGAAATCTTTGATCGCGCCACCGAAAATATAGCTCTCTCATTATTTACTTATGCCGGACATCCAATTAGTTGCGCTGTCGCTTTAGCTGTTCTTAAATACATTAGCAAGCACAATTTAATTGAACGATGTGGAACTATGGGTAAGTACCTTAAAACTCAATTACAGAAATTAAGGGAACGCGAACCTTTAATTGGTAACGTTCGTGGAGAAGGATTATTAGTGGGACTTGAGTTCGTGCAAAACCAAGACACACATAAACCCTTTCCTCGTTCCCTGCACATAACCGAAACTATTATGAAAACAGGTTTAGAAAATGGACTGATTCTTAGGGGTAGGTTCGGCACTGGAACCGGACTTGATGGAGATCATATTTTAATTTCTCCGCCATTTATCATTACTGAAAGTGAATGCGACGAGCTGGTTAGCAAATTAGAGTTAACTCTAAAACAAGTAAAACAGTCTCTTAATTTAGTAGTTTGTACACAATTGTAAATTACCCAGTATAAGGAATTGTTGTCGTTCCAAGGGACAGGGGAGCAATCTCAAATTCTACTTACTTTGGGTTTATTGTTGTTCAGATATTAGCTGCTATTTTGATTATTGATATTTTCTTGAATTCACAAAGTAGTTTTATAGGGAAAAGATTGTCAAACCAATGGTTGGTTTAGTTAGGAAAAATATCCTACGGGCTATATCTTTGGCACTACCCAATATATCGAGCAATGCAGGAACTTAGTTGCAGTATTATATTTGTCCTAACAATAGGATCTCTTGTAGGAATTATTATATCTACAATTTCCTATTTCTATCTGGAAAGTCCGATACTAAAGCTAAAGAAAAAATTCATTAAGGTCTGAGAACGAAATCAAATTGCAGAATTTTTTTTCGGAACTCAAAGAAGTTTATATCTATGGTTCAGAAGGTAAATGCTACCTAGATGCCATAGTAAGTATATATCTAGTTTGTGCTTAATACTAAAGAATTTTACGGAACCACCAAAATAATGAAGTTGCCAAATTTTCCAGAGAATAATAGCCAACCGAGACAACTCAGCGATCTAGTTATTGATTATTTAGAACTACTAGGAGTAGAATATGTCTTCGGTGTACCAGGCGGACATATCGCCCCCCTATACGAAGCCCTAGAACGTAGCGAATGCAGAGGCGGACCGAGGGCAATTCTGTCCCGTCAAGAAAGTGGTGCTGCTTTTATGGCAGATGGCTATGCTCGAGAAACTGGAAAAATTGGTGTTTGCTGTACCACCACTGGACCTGGCGCAACCAATCTCATTACTGGTATCGCATCCTCTTATAGTGACCATGTACCCATATTGGCAATTACCGGCCAAACCATATTACCTAAATTTGGGGTTGGTGCATTTCAAGAATCTTCCCCAGACGTACTCGATACTACCAGTATGCTCAATAAATGCACTCGCTACAACAGCGTAGTCACCCACCCCAAACAACTGGAAAACAAACTGATAGCAGCATTGAAAAGTGCCTTTCAATCTCCCCCTGGACCAGTGCATCTCAGCGTACCAGTGGATGTTTTCCGTTCTCCAGCGCCAGAAACAATAAGTTATCCCCATATCCGTCAGTTATTAACTAAACCTGCTTTTGCCGACTTAGCTGCCATAGAAAAACTGGGGCAAATGTTGGAGAAATTGTCTAGTCAAAATCGTAAAGTAGTCTTATTAGTAGGGGAAGACTGTGGGGAAGCATCCTCAGAAATCTTAGCTTTCGCTGAGTTAATGGGAGCAGAAATTACCACAACCCAGGGGGGGAAATCTTGTATAAACCCCTATCATCCTCTATATAAAGGAGTTTTTGGTTTTGCCGGACATCAAAGTGCTCGTCAAGCTTTAACTGACTCTTCGGTGGATTTAATATTAGCAGTCGGTACAACCTTGGGTCAATGGGCGACTTCAACTTGGGATCGAGCTCTGTTAAATGAGAGACTGGTGCATATTCATCATGTCAACAGTTATTTCAGTCGCTCATCTATGGGACAGTTACAAGTCTATGGCAATATTAAGACGGTGTTTCAAGAGTTAGTAAAAAGGATGAAAAGTTCCTTATTAGTTGGAAAGGTATCGCAGAAAGAGGGAGCTTTGGAGGAGCCGAATAGTAAAGAAAAACCACCTCAAATAGAAGTTCAAAAACCAGAAAGCTATTATAGTCAGGAGACACCTATTAAACCGCAACGTTTGATTTACGAAATGATGCAGCGTTTTCCGGCTGAAACCCGATTTCTGATCGACACAGGTAACTGTATGGTTTGGTCTTTTCATTACTTATTTTTGCCTCACCCAGAAAATTATCGCTCTTCGGTGGAACTGGCAGCTATGGGTTGGGCAATAGGTGGTTCAGTCGGAACAGCTTTTGGGAGACCGAATACTCCTGTGGTTTGTTTGACGGGGGATGGCAGTTTTTTGATGAACGGACAGGAAATTACGGTTGCTGTTGCTGAAAAGTTGCCAGTAATTTTTATCATTTTAAACGACCGCTCTTATGGGATGGTCAAACAAAGACATCGCCAAGTTGTCAAAGATGGATTAGAATTTGCCATTCCGACTGTAGATTTTTGTCTCATGGCTCAGGCAATGGGAGCTAATGGTTATACTATTCGGAAGCCGGAAGATTTTGATAAAGTAGATTATGATAAAATTTGTAGTCATCCAGGTCCGACTCTGTTGGACGTACATATCGATCCAGAGGAGTTGTCGCCTTTGGGAATGTTTTAGTTAGGAGAAAAAGCTAAGTGTCAGATTCAAAATCATCTCAAAAAAGAGTTCTAATCAATTCTCCAGCAAGTGGATGTCCCCATTTGTTAGCTAAAGCAATTGAAATTTGGGGTTATGAGGACTATGCTACCAGTGATAATTATGTAGCAGGAACGCCAAAATCTTTTAATTACAAAGAAAGCAAAAATGGTTTAGAACAAATACAAACTAGCGCTTCTAGCCAAAAAAGCAATGAAAAGATAGGTTTGGGTGGGTTAAGTCCTTATTCTGTCGATTCATCTATTGTTAAATATTGGCTAGATCGTGTTGCGAATGGTCAATATATTTTAGGGCATATTCCCCGATCGCCAGCTTTAACTAAGGTACTTGCTGAATTAGATTATATTCATTTCTTAGTGTAGAACCATACGCCTTAAAATTTCCCCACATTCAAGCTCCCCATTGTTATCATTGTCCCTTTGGAGTTACCTATCCCAGTTGTCAACTTACTTGCGCTAATGAACTTGCCCTAACCATAGAGCGAGAGGGACCAGACACGATCGCTGCTTTCATTGCTACACCAATTATTGGGGGAACTGGCGGTGCGATTGTACCACCACCTGGTTACTTTGAAAGAATCAGAGAAATTTGCGATTTTTATGATATTCTTTTCATTGCTGATGAGGTAATAACTGGTTTAGGTCGCTTGGGTAAAAAATTTGGCATCGAACACTGGGATGTTATTCCAGACATTATTACTTTAGGAAAAACTTTAGGGAGTGGATATGCTTCAATAGGAGCAGTTATGATGCAAAAGCATATTTGGGATACTTTTGTTAACAGCGAAATACCAGGTACACCCCTAGGTTTTACATACTCAGGACATCCCACAAGTTGTGCAGGTGCTTTGGCTGTGCAAAACTACCTTGCTAAACATAATTTAATAGAGCGAGCTGAGGTAATGGGTAACTATCTGAAAGGAGAACTAAAAAAACTAGCCGATCGCGAAGCATTGATAGGAGATGTGCGGGGAAGAGGTTTATTTCTTGGAGTTGAATTAGTGCAAGATCGAAAAACACGCAAACCTTTTCCTCGTTCAACAAAGCTACAAGAGAAAATTGTCAAAGAAGCATTGGAGCAAGGGGTGGTTATCGCGGGTAGGATTGGCACTGCCCTGGGAATAGATGGCGATCATATCTCAATTTGTCCGCCTTTAATTATTACCGAGAGTGAATGTGATGAGATTGTGGCAGCTTTAGAAGCTAGCATCAAACAAGTAAAAAAATCCCTTGATTTAGTCACCGCTTAATTCGCCAGCCCGAATATTGTGGTAAGCTTGATTATCTAAGAAATTAGCAACTATTAAGCTGTGACGGTAGTTGTACATCCCGTAAATTTAGAAAACGATCTGAAGAGGAACAAAATGATGAATTTGCCTGATTCGAAAAATTATAGCTCCAAGGTTTCCTTGGGGGTAAGATACAAGAAATGGTACAGAACTTTCAAGTGATGCAGTCTATTTTTGCAGCTACTAAACTGGGCATTCCCAATCTGATCGGAGACGGTCATAAATCCTGCGATGAACTTGCAGATGCAACTGATACCAAAAGTGATCTAAACAGAGGCTCAAAGAAGTTTTTAATGGATAAATTTTTCATGCCTGAGAGTAAAGTTAAGCTAGATAGAATTTTAATTAATTCTTTACCAAAAAGTGGTACTCATCTTTTAGCTAAAGCCATAGAAATTTTTGGCTATGAAGAACATTTTAACCCTAGATCCAACCTTGACGAATCGGAATTTAAAACTCCAATATTTTTAAATCGTCGAGAGGTTCTCAAGGGTTTAAAAAAGGAAAATATCACTCCTAATACAGAAGAGCTCAGCACCAAAATTAGTATTGGTGCTTTGACAGATTTATATGTGGAAACATCTATTCTCAAACATTGGCTTGATGCGATTAAACCGGGAAAATATATTCTTGGGCATATTCCGAAAACGTCACTTTTAAGTCCCTTACTTGAGGAGATTAACTATCATCATGTTTTTATTATTCGCGACCCCAGGGCAGTAGTTGCTTCATCTATTCCCTTCTTTTTAGATACGGGAAAAATGCCAGCTAAACACTTTTTAGAAGCAGACATAAAATCCATGTCTTCTAACGAACGTGTGAATTTTATTTTAACAGGAGGGTTTGCCAAAAATGCTGGGGTAGAAATCAAAGGTTTTGCTGAAGTTTATCGTTCCATGTTAGCATGGCGCAACGAACCTAGTTGTTTATTTTTGCATTTTGAAGATTTAGTTGGGGGAGGTGGAGGAGGTAGCTACGAAAAACAACAAGAGATTGTAAAAAAGATTGCTTTACATTTGGGAGTATCTTTTGATGAGGAGATTTCTGTCAAGTTAAAGGAAATTTATAATCCTGATTCTAGAACTTTTAGAACTGGTAAAATTGATGGCTGGAAAAATTCATTAGACCAGGAAATTATTGAACGTTTAATAGAATATTGTCAACCTTTATGTGAGGAGGCAGGATATAATTAATAATTAATAATTGATGAGAAGAATAAAATTTTTCAAAAAATTATAGTAATATGGAATGAGATGTCAGAAAAGACCGTAGGGGTTTGGTTGCCCAACCCTGGCCCAGATATGGTTTATATAGAATCCAGTCGAACAATTGTTATTGCGACTATAGGAAGCAATCTCAGGGGTTTTGCGAGATTGCTTCCTTTCACGGAGTGTAAGTCGCAATGACTTAGTTAGGACTTGCTGATTAAATATAAAAGCATCTCTATATAAAGGTTTGAGCAATTTTATATCTAGAAAAAGTACCTGGTTTTCAGCTCTTGCGGAGCGTTAACGAAGGAGAAAACCGAAGAGCAGTAAAGTTTTGTTGGGTTTGACTCTGTTCAACAAGGGGTTACATTTTTAGGTGAAACAATCTACTAAAAGGCTGTGCTACTACATTCGTATATACAATTTATATTTATATGACAGAATCTTCAGTCTCGCAAGTCCAAAAAAGCACTCAACTAGACTCCTTAGCCAAAGATGCTGTTGTTGCACTATTTATTAAAGTTGCTGGTTTAATCCTCATATATGTACTTCAGATATTGCTAGCTCGATGGATGGGCAAAACTGAATATGGCCTCTATGAATACGTCATTGCTTGGACATTACTACTAGCTATTCCAGCAGGGTTAGGTTTGCCTCGCACTACCTTACGTTTAATTTCAGAATACCGAGTCAAACAAGAGTGGAGCAGTTTACGAGGCATTCTTCGTGGTAGTTGGTTACTCACATTATTATCAGCTTGTTTAGTATGCTTAATTGCTGCAGTAGTAATTTGGTCATTAAATTATTTTCATAACTTTATCTATGCAATACCATTATTAGTGGGATTAGGGTTAGTAGTGCTACAAGCTTTAGTGCAGTTGCAGATGGAAACATCTAGGGCCATGAACAATATCGCTTTAGCTTATACTCCTTCTCTGATAATTTGGCCTATATTGGTACTTTCTGGGGGGTTTATATTCCGAGAAAAAAATCACTTCCTCACTAGCTTACCAATGATAGGTATCGCCACATCAATGTTGTTCATTGTTTGCTTATTTCAGTCATTTTTGTTGCGACAAACAGTTAATAATCAAATTAAACCTGCGACTCCAAATTATGCTTATCGTCAATGGATTACTATATCTTTAGTATTGTTACTACAGAGAGCTTTTTTAATTATCTTAGATGAAACCGATATTATTATGGTTGGTTCTTTAATTGGACCAGCAGCGGCAGGAACTTATAATGTAGCAGCCAAGACGGCTTTGTGGGTGACATTCATTTTAGAGACGATGAATATCGTGGTTGCACCAGCTTTTGCTACTCTTTACATTCAAGGAGATATACAGGGTTTGCAGAAGGTGGTTTCCCAGGTTGCTGTCTGGATTTTTTTGCCGTCTCTAAGCATTGGTTGTATCCTATTGATATTTACTGAACCAGTATTAAGTATTTTTGGCCCAGATTTTATAGTTGCCAGTATATCATTGAAAATTTTAATTTTGGGAAGATTAATAGATAGTTTTTGTGGTTCTGTGGGTGCATTAATGGTTATGACAGGCCATCAAAATAAAGCTCTTCCTGTTTTTGGTTGTAGTGCTTTAATGAATTTGGTGTTAAACGCGATCGCTATACCAAAATTTGGTATTATGGGCGCAGCAATAACCACAACTTTTACAATGATTGTTTGGAATGTTTGGCTAAGTACATTAGTTGTTAAATATATTGGGATTCGCCCTTGGGTTTTTTATAGCCTTTTTAAGCTTGGAGAAAAATCCATAACTGAAAGTTAAGTTCTGTAATGAAGAGTACAAAGTTCTCCCAAAAAAATATTGGCTTTAAAAAGTGAAAATATTACAAGAATTGGCTTACAGTACTTATAGTTTTTTCGAGAGAGTTTCTCAATTGAGATTGCTGTAAGCCTTAACTAGCAATAGTTATTCCCAGAACTTCCCACTATCTATTAAAAAAATATGCCTATGTCAGTTATTAGTTTAACCATCGCTTTAGTCATTTGTTATCTGCTGATTATCAAGATAGTTGCTTATTTCGCTCATCGAAAAAGTTCTCAAACGGTTGAGGACTTTTTTATAGATGGAAGAAATACAGGATTGGTAGCACTTATTGGAACCTTGTTGGCTACTAGAGTAAATGCCTTATCTTTTACGTCTACTCCTGCCTTTATTTACCGAGGAGGCATTCTTTATAGTATGGTGTTTGTGGGTATAACGGCATCTTTTTTCCTACTGCGTTATTTTGGTCCCCGAGTCTGGCATACTTGTAAAAAGAATAACTTTATCACCCAAGCAGAACTTTTTGGTCACTACTATCAGTCTCCACTCCTATATCTTCTAACCGTAATCATTGGTATCTTTTGTGTATTTCCCTTCCTAACTGTACAGTTTACCGCTGTAGCTAAAGTCTTTTCTACTGCTACCGAAAATGCCGTTACCTATGAACAGTCAGTGTTTTTCCTTGCTCTATTTACTGGGATTTATATCTTTTTTGGAGGGGCAAAAGCGGTCATCTGGACTGATGTGGTTCAAGGATTGTGTTTTGCCGCATTATCCATAATTAGCGCCTGTCTTTTTACTCATTGGGTAGGAGGCTATGGTAAAGGGATAGAAACTTTAACCCAAGCGATTCCTGAAAAACTCGTTTTTAACAGCAAAAACACGCCAATATTTTTCGACTTAGTCCTTTCCTGGCCTTTTGCAAATCTTCTCTGGCCTCAAGCTTTCCAAAGAATCATGATGGCACGTTCAAGCAATACGATCCGTCAAGCAGCATTGGGAAGATTAGGAGTTAGTTTGTGTATGATAATTGTTACATTAACAATGGGAATCATGGCAACTGCTGCTTTATACGGTCAAATTAGCGATAGCGATAAACTAATTACTGAAATGTACGTTAAATATATGCCCCTTGGGGGAGCAATGATTGTTTTGGCTGTTATCTCGTCTGGAATGAGTACGATTGATAGTATTTTGCTGACTTTGTCTTCTATTTTTACTCGTGATATTGTTGAAAAGCTTTTACCTAAGCCTCTCTCAGAAAAATTAAGATATCGATTTGCTCAATCAATCTCTGTGTTTACTCTGGTTATTGCTTCCTCTCTAGCATTGTCAGAAGTAGGCAAAGGCTACCTAGTTAATTTGGTGACTTTAAGTGCTACTTTTGCCACCTTCCTATTGTGGCCTTTACTTGGAATGTATGTTTGGAAAAAAAGTACAAAAATAGGAGTAATCAGTGCTATAGTTCTTTCTTTCTTTGCTTTCTGCATTACCAATCTTATAAAGAATTATTGGATGTTATCAATTCCTTTGGGCAGCACCACCATTGCTTTTTTGGTTGGTCTTTTTTCTTTTGTTGTAGTAAGTTTATTGACCCGAAATCTTGTAGAAGTGGTAGATAGGGAATAGGTAAATGGTTGATAGCATCTCAATATATTAGGAGCTATGATGATGTTTCCTATCCTGAAGTTGAAAAGACTTTTTACGGAGGTAAGTTTTGCAAGCATCCTAGTCAATTACCCAATCATCAGATTATTAGCTCCTGACTCTAAGTGATTCAGGAATAATGAAAAATCAAAGTTTTCAGATATTTAGCTTAGTGCTATTGTTACTATTAGGAGGATATTTTAATTATGCTAGATCATACTAATAAAAGCCTAAATTTAGAAGCAAAAGCTACTTTAGATCCTACTATTGAGTTTCCACAACCCTTGTCAAAAAATAGCAGAAACCCCAAGTCAATTTTCTTGACTGGTTCTACAGGATTTTTGGGTGCTTATCTATTGGTAGAGCTGCTGGCAAAAACCACAGCAAATATCTATTGTCTAGTGCGGAGTAGTGATATAGAGTCAGCATCTTGCCTGTTAAATAGGATTGAAAGAAATCTAGAGTTTTACTCCCTGTGGCAGGAAAATTTTGCTTCCCGCATTATCCCTATAGTTGGAGATTTATCTCTGCCTCTTTTGGGAATATACCCAGAAAAGTTTGACCAGCTTGCAGGGAAAATAGATGTGATTTATCATAACGGTGCTTGGGTAAATTCTGCCTGCCCTTACTCTACTTTAGAGGGTACTAATGTCTTGGGAACTCAAGAGGTTCTAAGATTAGCAAGTTTGAGGCAAACTAAACCAGTACATTTTGTATCTACGATAGCAGTTTTTTTCAGTCAAGCATATTCTCAAATTCTGGAAATTACAGAAACAGAAATTCCAAGTTTATCTGCTCTTCAGGGGGGTTACAAACAAAGCAAAGCAGTAGCCGAACATTTAGTTATAGAAGCAAAAGAAAGAGGACTACCAGTTTGTATTTACCGACCTTCTCGAATTTCAGGAGACAGTAAAACAGGTATTAATGGTAATGCTCAAGATTTCTTTTGGAGATTGCTAAAAGGGTGCATTCAGTTAGGAAAAGTTCCAGCTCTAGAAACAGGGACAAATCTGGTTCCAGTAGATTTTGTCAGTCAAGCAATTGTTAGTTTATCACAACAGGAACAATCATTTGGTAAAGCATTTAATTTATTAAATCCTCAACCTCTGTCTTGGGAAAAACTGTTTGCAGAAATTCAGACTTTTGGCTATGCAGTGGAAAAAGTTAGTGATGGGGAATTATTGAAGGAGGTCGAAAAATATGTGGCTCAAAATCCTGCAGATGAATTATATTCCTCTTTATTTTTGTTTTTGAGCGATGGAGAAACATTAAAAACTAAGAAACCAAGATTTAATAATAGCAATACTACTGAGGAATTAACTAAGGCAGCGATCGCTTGTCCTCCAATAGACAAAAAATTACTAGCAACCTATATTTCCTACTTTCAAAAAAGCGGTTATTTTTCAACTCCCTCAAAACAATTTCCACGACCTCAAAAAACTTCAGGTTTCTGGAGATCGATTAAAACTAATATCAAATCGAAAAAACAAGCCTTTGGAATTAAACCAACTTCTCGCAAGGACAACCTCCCCCTTTCCTTCGCTCAAGAGCGACTTTGGTTGTTAGAACAATTACATCCCGGCAGCCCCGTCCATAACCTCCGGGCAGTTTATCGCCTCAAAGGCTCCCTCAACGTAGTAGCTTTAGAAGAAAGCATACAAGAAATTGTGCGGCGTCACGAAATCTTGCGGACTACATTTAGTGCTGTTAATGGACAACCGATTCAAGTAATTTCCCCAGATGTAATTATAAAGCTATCAAAAATAGATTTGAGACAACTTTCTACCGAAGAGCAGGAAGCAGAAATTCGGCGATTAGCTATAGAGGAAGCCGGACAATCTTTCGACCTGGCTAGAGGCCCTTTATTGAGAGTAAAATTGCTGCATTTGGCAGAAGCTGAATATGTATTTATCAGAACGATCCATCATATTATTAACGATGTTTGGTCTGATACAGTTTTCCTACGGGAGCTAGTAAAGCTCTACGAAGCCTTCTGTGTAGGAAAGCCTTCCCCACTGCCCGAACTTTCCGTACAATACGCAGATTTTGCCAAATCTCAGCGAGAATGGCTCCAGGGTAAGGTGCTAAAATCTCAACTGAATTACTGGAAGGAACAACTAGGGGGCAAAATTCAATCCCTCAATTTGCCAACTAAACAATTTTCTCCTGCCCTACTCAATTACCGAGGAGCTAGTGAAATTCTAGTTTTGTCAAAAAACCTGACTCAAGAAATTAAGGCTCTGGGCGATCGCTCAGGAGTTTCCTTGTTTGTAGTTTTAGTGGCAGCTTTCAAGACTTTACTCTATCAATATTCAGGGCAAACTGACATTATTATTGCTTCCCCAATGGCAGGTCGTCAACAAATGGAAACTAAAAAGTTAGTGGGTTACTTTAACAATATCCTACTGTTGCGTACCGATCTGGAGCAAAATCCCAGTTTTCAGGAGTTAATAAGTCGAGTTAGTAAGGTTACTTTGGGAGCAACCGAACATCAGCATTTACCTTTTCAAGAGTTGGTGGAGTCTTTGGGAGTACCTAGCGCTATCCTTTCTAGAACAATGTTTACTCTGCAAAATGTTCTCAGTCAACCTCAAGAAATGGCAGAGATAAGCATAAGTCGTGTGGATATGGAAGAGGGGATCGCTAACTTTGATCTTTCTCTATCTATGAAGGAGAAAAGGGAACAACTCATCGGGATATTTCGCTACAAAACAGACTTATTTGCAGAGTCTACAATTAAGCAAATGCTAGAGAATTTCCAA
>JAKQYG010000065.1 GCA_023356515.1 Trichodesmium sp. MAG_R04
TTTTGACCTAAATTTACCAGATGAAAAAAGCTACTATAACGATGAAAGTCCTTTGGGAGCAATGATAGTTCCTAATATATTTCCAACTCGTTCCATGGTAGCAGAATTGATAGTCCTGGCCAACCAAGCAATAGCTAGTCACTTGCTAGCACTAGGAGTACCTGCAATTTATCGAGTTCAAAATTCGCCAGATCCAGGAGATATCCAAGAATTTATTAAATTAGCTAGTAATCTTGGAGCTGACTTATATCTAGAAGATGAAGAAGATCTACAACCTGCTGACTATCAAGCATTTGTTGAGGAATTTGCCACATCAAAGTCAGAAAGAGTGCTAACATACTTGATTGAAGATACTTTGAAACCTGCAATTTATAGCACTACAGCTCAACCTCATTTTGGATTAGCATTACAACATGGTTACATTCATTGTACATCACCAATCTCAAGATATTCCGATTTATTGATTTCACGAGTCTTACATACTATATTTAATGAAGGGCGCGATCGTCGTTCTAGTCGTTCTAAAGAAGGTGTAGAGTTAGGACATTCTTCATGTCATGGGAAAATCTCCTGGAATGTTCTAGCTCCAGAAATACAGCAAGAATTAGAAGCACAACTCACCTCAGTAGTCGTCCATTTAACGGAACGAGAAAATATAGCACAAGATGGCCAAGAAGACTTAGAAGGATTGATTAAAACTGGATTAATGAAAGAACGTACTGGTAAAACTTTCCAAGGTTTGATTACGGGAGTACAGTCTTACGGTTTCTTTGTAGAAATTGAAATTTCCTCTGAGTCGACAGAAACTTTCAGAGTAGAAGGTTTAGTTCATGTATCTTCTTTGAAAGATGATTGGTATGAATATCGTTCCCGACAACAAACACTTGTCGGACGCAAAAATCGTAACCAGTATCGATTAGGGGATATGGTAGAAGTACAGGTCAAGAGTGTTGATTATTATCGCCAGCAAATTGACTTAATTGCAGTGAGTGGGGGAAGTACAGTTTTTTACGATGAAGAGTTCTCCTCTAATCCTTATCGGTTCTAACTTACATAGAATTTTTATCTCAACGTTTGGTGAAGACCCGCGCTCTCCTGTAGGGGAGCTAGAGTATGAAAACTAATCAATACTTCAAGAAAAAGTTCTACGATGGTAGTGCTGAGTTTAATAAAGGAGCATTCAACATGACTAATTTTGTGCCTACTGCTCACCTACCAATAGTTTTAGGAGTTACAGGAGCATCAGGATTAATTTACGCTATCAGAAGCATTAAATTTTTGCTAGCAGCTAATTATACTATTGACTTAGTAGCATCAAAAGCTACTTATTCAGTGTGGCAAGCAGAGCAAAATATTAAAATGCCTACTGAACCAACTAAACAAGAAAAATTCTGGCGAGACCAAGCAGGAGAAGAAAACAGCGGCAAACTATGTTGTCATCCTTGGCAAGATATAGGGGCAAACGTTGCCAGTGGTTCCTATCGAACTCAGGGTATGATAATTATTCCTTGTAGTATGGGAACAGTAAGTAAATTGGCTACTGGATTTAGCTCAGATTTACTAGAGCGGGCAGCAGATGTTCAATTAAAAGAAGGTGGTAAGCTAATATTGGTACCTCGGGAAACACCTTTGAGCTTGATTCATTTACGAAATTTGACTACTCTTGCAGAAGCAGGCGCAAGAATTGTCCCAGCAATTCCGGCTTGGTATCATAATCCCCAAACTATAGAAGATTTGGTCGACTTTGTTGTAGCCCGCGCATTAGACCAATTTGGTTTAGATTGTGTTCCTATTAAACGATGGATAGGCCATGAATAGAAGTCGGAATTTACTATTGTTAATAGTTTTAATTGTAATCATCAGTGGGTTGGCCTTATTTGTTTTGCAAAATTGGTCTCCTAGTTTGCAGTTAACTTTTCTGGGGTTAAAATCTATGCCTCTACCTCTTTCTATATGGATTTTAAGCGCTCTTATTGCAGGTTTAATTACTTACTTGTTGATTTATAATATTTTTGAGCTCTCAAATTACCTGTTCAAAAAAAAATTACAATCTGCTCAACCTTTTGGAGGAAAATCTCAGGATCAATATCAATCAGAAGAAAGTAGGGGTAGATATTCACAGTCTGAAGATATCTCAAATTCTCAAAGTTCTTTTAACCTGAATAAAGATTCGGAAGCAAGGGAGGAAGATGAGAACATTGATGACTGGAAACAAGAGCCTTCTAGAATTAGTAATTCTTGGGATAGTAGTACAAAAGAACAAGATATTGAAGATATACAAAATTCTTTTAGTCAAGGTTCTACAGAGACAAATTATGAAGTCGAGCAAGAAGCAAAAACAGAGTCTTGGTCTGGTTCAGTTTATTCTTATGGTTATCTTGAATCTAGTGCTTCAGGAGTTGGTCAAACCGAATCTGTGTATGATGCTGATTATCGGGTAATTACTCCACCGCCACCTCAAGATAAATCTACACCTACTCAACAGCAAGAACAAGAAGATGAGAAGATTTCTTCAGAGGAATAGGCAACTAAGCAATTAGTAACTTAAATTAAGTTTACTTAAACTTGATAATGTTTTTGCTTGGGTAATAAACTTTTAGATATTTTTAGTATAATTCATCACTATGGATATTAGTAATAGGCAATTATTACAGGGGGTAAATCTTTATCTAGTTGGAATGATGGGTTCTGGTAAAACAACTGTAGGAGATTTACTGGCCCAACGGTTAGGATATAATTTTCTTGATACAGATAATTTAATTTCTCAAGCTGCTAGCAAGTCAATTAGTGAAATTTTTGCCACTGAGGGTGAAGCAGCTTTTCGGCAGTTGGAAACAAAGATATTATCAGAAGTATCTAGTTACAAAAATTTGACTATTGCCACAGGTGGTGGTATTGTAAAAAGTCAATTTAACTGGAGTTATTTACGACATGGCATAGTAGTTTGGTTAGATGTGCCAGTAGAAGTTTTATATAGTCGCTTGCAAGGTGATCGGACCAGACCTTTACTTCAGAATAGCAACCCTTTTGCTAAACTTAAGGCTATTTTGGAGGAAAGAAGACCATTTTATGCTAATGCAGATGTTCATATTAATATCGATATTCAAGATACCCCTGAACAAGTAACAATCTTGGTGCTCAGAGAAATCAAAAGAGTGCTAGGATTATCTCATAGTTAGTAGACCTCTCCCAAAAAATACTTTTTCAGCAACTCTAAATAATTTAATTAAGCAAAGTACGGATTTTATAATAATTTTCGTATTATTAAATTGAAGTGCAGAATGTCAATAGGATCTAACCAACGGCAAAACCTATGTATTATTTTTAAGAAATAAGTAAAGTGCAGATCCTAGACCCAAACTCCCCTCTGAAATAATTAGTAAAATGCCAAAAGATTGCCATCTGTTTAGACCATAAATTTGAGTATCTATTCTTACTAATATTCCGGCAGAGATTAAGACAAAACTATGGATGAAAACGTTAATCCACCTTATTATAACTACACATAAAAAAGCAGTAAAAACTGCAGAAAGAAAAGTATAAAGTTCAGAATTAAACCAAGGAACTATTCCTTGAAAATTTAGGAAACGAAAAGTCAAAATTGCATCTAATAAAAAAATACTAACTATAACAACTAAATATAAAAATAGAGAAGCTTTAGAATTTGCTAGACTCCAGCCAAAAATACTATAACTAATTAAAAGTAGAGTCAAAGAAAGTAAAGGTATTAATCTCACATTAAGTTTATAGGTTAGTAGAAATTGCTTTAACAGGACAGGTAGGAATACATTGTTCACATAGGATACAACGGGACCTGACAAAATTAAGGCGAAAAGTATCAGGTTGTAAACTTAGAGCTTCTGTAGGGCATACACCAGTGCATAAACCACAGTCGACGCAGCTATTTTCATTGATTAAAATTTCCTTGCTAACTAAACACACATTTATATTGTTTAGTCTCATCCACTCCAGTGAAGCTTCTAACTCGTCAATATCTCCCGATAATTCTAGCACTAACTTACCAACTTGATTTGGCGCTACTTGAGCGCGAATAATATTAGCCGCAACATTAAAGTCTTTTGCTAACCTATAGGTGATGGGCATATGAATTGACTTTTGTGGAAATGTTAACGTCACTCGTTTTTTCACTGGTTAATCCTCTATTTCTAAAACTTGCTGACAATCATGCATTTTTCTCCCTTAAGATTCTGATTAATTATTGTACTATAATTAAGAATATAGCTTTAGAAATCCCCCATAATCCATATCAAATGAATGTAAATCCATCTAACTCTAGAAATATTTCCTCTTTGATGATACGCCTGAGAAATTTTATGATTGTGTCAGCAGCGATCGCTTTATTAGTAAGCATTTTTATCGGATTACGAACTGAGAAGGTCTCTATTTCCCTAAATGAAATGGCTGAAGCTGCAACACCTCTAGACGTTGCATTAAGCAATAATAAGCCCACTCTAGTTGAATTTTATGCTAATTGGTGTACAACTTGTCAAGCCATGGCTCCTGAATTGGATAAAATTAGACAACAGTATGCTCAAAATACCAATTTTGTGATGTTGAATGTGGATAATAGCAAGTGGTTACCAGAAGTGGTTAAATACCGGGTAGATGGTATTCCACACTTTGTGTTTTTAGATCGAGAGGGAACTGAAGTTGGCCAGACTATTGGAGAAACGCCAAAGTCTATCATGGCATCAAATATAGAAGCTTTAGTAGCCGGAATTTCAGTACCATATAATAGTACAGTTGGTCAAGGTAATCAATTTAATGCTTCATTAGTACCAATTAAAGCAAGTCAAGCAGATCCTCGGGTTCACGGTAGTCAAGTACAATAGTTTAGTAGCCAAAATAATTGAATTTAGTTTCTCAAGAGTCCAGATTTATAGTTATCAAACTTAACTTCTGGACTTAATATAGTAATCCTAAGTCCTTAAAGCTTTGTTAACAAATTTTTGTCGATACTTTTAATACTACGGTCTAGGATAAAGGATTGAGGTGGATCAATTAAAATTTTTTCAAAATCTGGATGCAGAGGATTAATTAAATAATTATATTCTTGGGGGATAATAGCAGAAGGAACCCTTAGTAGTACTGTAGTTTTAGAAGTGAACCATTGATCTCCAATAGAGGCTAAGACTTTAGGTGAAGGGTTATCACGCCAGTTATGAGGTAATAGAGATTCATTTACTTGTTGAATAGGAAAATTATCAGGTATTTTTAAACTAATAGATACAAATATATTACTAAAATTTTCAATTTCCATGGATACCAAAGTTTCTAATGCTGCTAGAGATAATGTCGCTGAAGTATAAATTAAGGATGTTCCTTTAGAATTCCAACGACCTCTACCACGGTTATAACCTCCACTTATTAAAGCAATATTAGTATATCTTTTATGAGAAATTCGCCATACTGTTAAACTCATGCAGTGGTTTCCTATTTTGTGAAGTACATATATTAAAAGGTAGTAGAAAAGGGAAAAATAAAAAAATTACCACATTAACCTGGAATCTGCTGTAATCATACTAAATTAGGGTATAGAATTTACTTTTTTTCCATCCTCCAATTCCTTGTTTAACAAAAGCTATAACTTGAAAAAAAACTATCACTAAAGTAATTTGCGTTACTTTTGATGAAATAAAAAGGCAGGGTTTATAGTAAGCTACTAAGCAATTAAAACTTTCTATAAACTACCAAAAGGTATTTTTTCACCTGCCTGTTTCTATTTCTTTATTGATGACAAAAAAATCATGTCAATAGCTTCTATTTTTAGCAATAGGTATTGATAACTGAAATAGTTAATAAACATTAGCTATTAATTATTAATCATTTAATCATTAGTTATATACCCCATACTCTATTTTATTCAAAAGCTGATCTACTTCTTGTGTACCTGCATCTGTATCTAATAGCTCTAAAGGAGTTTTTCCAGCTAAGGCACGGTTTGATTTTTTTAACCAATCTCTTGCTGTTTCTATATTTTCAAATACATCTAATGTATGTGCAAAAATTCTAGCAATGCGATAAAGTCTATCTGACTCTGAAAGATCTAGAGGTTTCTGATCTTTTTTACGCCTAGATATAGTTCGTTCAGAAGTTGCTAATAAACCTGCCATTTGTGACTCGGAAATGCCACAATATTCTGCTACTTTAATTACAGAAATTATTGAAAATCCCTGACGAATCATACTGACTATTTGCAGCTCTTGGGGCAATTCCAAAACATTTTTAGGTATTCTGTCAAATCCTAAAACTTGATATATTCTAGGAATAGGTTCAGTTTCTGAGTTCTGAGAAACTTGATCTGGGAATAGCATCTGGATATCCTCTAACAGTCACCCGTCTAATATTATAGAGTCAGATGTCTTAAGATTTTCAAATTTTATATTTATTTGAGAGTAGATAATTCAGAATATTATGAAATTATAATGATTATGGCCAATATAGAGTAAAAAATATCTGATTTTGTACAATTTAGAGACCAGAGCCAAAAAATAGCAGAATTAGAAGGATAAGAAAAAGTATAAAGATGAAGCTATTAGAAAACATTTTCCTTCTTAGTTAATTTGTGGGATGTGCAATATTTGACCTACTCAAACTTTAAAGCAAATAATTTTTTAGGAGAACTTTGTACTCTGCAGTAAGCAAGCATTAGTTGAAATATTGTCCTGCTGTAGTTTGGGCCTTATAAACTTTTACTTATTGGCCTTGATCAGCGGAATGTGGGATACTATCTTCTGAGTTTAGAGAAGATCAGCAAAAAAAACATCTGAAATCGAATCATCAACCTCAAATTTTGTAGCTTTTATTTTGCTTGTAGTTTTTCTAAAGCTTGATGAGCCCCAGATAAATCAGGTTTAAGCTGAATTGCTTTTTTTAGGGAAAATATTGCCTCTTCATCTAAATCTAACTGTGCTAAAGCTACACCTAAATGATAATACACAACACCTGAATTTGGATAAAGTTCAATTGCTTGACGATAAGAAATTATCGCTTTATCCCACCTTTCTAAAGTTGCCAAAGCATACCCTAATTTATGATGTAAATCAGCAGCAGTAGGATTAAGATTTACTACTCTATGATAAGCAGAAATAGCCTCATCAACAAATCCTTGTTCTTCCATCATTTGTGCTAATTTAATATGATACTCTATAACAGTTTTATTCTTTTCCTGCCTTCTTGTCAATGCTTCCTGTAGATGCTGATTAAATTTTCGATTGTCTGGCTTTATTTCTACAGCTTTCTGATAACAATCTATAGCTTCTTCCCACTTTTGCATTTCTGTTAATGCTTCTCCCAACTGGTCATAAACTACTCCAGAATTAGGATTAATTGTAATAACTTCACGATATTCTGTCACAGCTTCTTCCCACAGTTTTAGTTGTGCTAAAGCATAAGCTAATTGATGATGAATTATTGCAGAATTAGGACTAAACTTAATTCCATTTTGATAGGCAGCAACCGCTTCTTCCCAACGTTGCAATTGAGCTAAAGCTGCTCCTAAATGATGATAAACTTCTGCATTTTTGACATTTAGAGAGATAGCTTTCTCCAAGGTATAAATGGCTTCTTCCCACTTTTGCAACTTAGTTAAAGCTAAGCCGATATAATAGTAAGCTTCAGATAAATTTGGATTTAATTCAAGAGCTTGATGGAAAGAATTAATTGCATTTTCTATTTGACCGGCTTTTTCTAGAACCTTAGCTAAGCCTACATGATATTCTGATAAATAGGGATTAATCTCAATAGCTTGATTAAAACTTTCTATTGCTTCATCATACTTTTTTTGACTTGCTAATGCTTCACCTAAATATTGATAAGTTAAAATTCCATTGGGTTCTATTTCAATAGCGCGACGATAAGTAACTATAGCCTCATCAAATAATCCTTGTTTTGCCAAGGCCAACCCTAAACTCTGATGAAAATTGGGGAAATCTGGATTAATTTCAATAGCTTGACGCAGATAAATAACTGCCTCATCAAACCTATCAAGTTTAATCATAATTTTTCCTAAGTTATAGTAAGACCAGGGATAATTTTTCTGTAGTTGAATTCCTTGGTGATAGATATTTGCTGCCTCCTCTAAATTTCCCTGTAAAATGAGAGTATCTCCTAGGTTTTGATAACCTACTACTGATTTAGGGTTAAGTTTAATGACTTGGCGATAAGCATCAGTAGCTTCAGGAACATTACCTTGCCTTAATAATTTATTCCCAATATGAAGATAGTTAACACTGGTTTCTGTTGCTGTTGTTGACATTTTTGTATAAAATTTCCTTTATTCGATGATTGAGGGTTGAGCAATATTACTTATTAATAATAGCCTATATAGCAGTCCTAAATAGGTTGCGACAAATCAAAAAGTAAATAAAACTTTTAAAACTCTTACCTATTCTCTATTCCCTGTTCCCTGTTCCCTAAAAAGCAGTAGGATTTTTGCCACGAACAAAATAGGATTGCTATATTATTTGCTAGTTGTAAATATGTTAAGACATTGGTGGCTAAATTCATTCCATTGTCAGCAGGTAGGTTGCAAAATCACTACTTTTTTACTAATACCGTAATTTGATTATATATTAGAATCTTCTCCCCTTTAGGCAGGAGAGGATATCAATTAGTAACTGTAGTTGAAAGATAAATTGATCAAAAATTAATATAGAAGTAAAAAAACTTGACAAAAGTACACAAATGATGTATCAAAATAAAAAAATCAGAGAACTCTTGAGTTAGATGAACACAAAGCAAACTCTTGATATTGCTTTCTTTTCCTAGGGAATACTATAGAAGGATTATTAATTATTTGAACAAAGATAGAAATTAAATCCTATACTCAATACTAATATTTGATAATACACAATCGAAATCAATATGACGCACAAAACAGAAAAATCAACTGTAATTATTAGTAGCATGCAAAGTTCCGGAAGCTCTTTAACAGCTTCTATCCTCCAAAATGTTGGTTTGCATATAGGCCAGAAATTAATGGAGGGAAAAGGGCACAATAAATACGGATATTTTGCAAATTTAGACTTCTATGAATTTCATCAACAAGTATTACAATCTCAAGGTATAGATGAGGATGGGTGGACTTTACAAGAAAAAATAGATATAGAGGAAAACTTTCGAGAAAAAGCTAAAGAAATTATTGCCAAAAACTCTATCAGTGGAAATTGGGGATGGACAGAACCTCGGACAACTTTGTTCCTAGATTTTTGGTCATGCCTACTACCAAATGCCAAGTTTATATTAATTTATCGTTCTCCTTGGGAAGTAGTTGATTCTCTGTATACTCGGCAATATAAGATATTTAAAACTCAACCAGAACTAGCAGCAAAATTATGGTTACACTACAATCAGAAAATTATGAATTTTTATAATTACGCTGCTAATCGTTGCATGTTAACAAATATTCAGACAATAATTAATAACCAAGAAATATTTCTTGAAAAAATCAATCAAAAATTTAATACGAATTTTAATTCCCCTGTTTTCAATGTTTACGATCCATCATTATTTAATAATCGAGTATCAACAGAAAGTCATAGACCTACTATCATAGATTATTACTTTCCTGAAGCTATAGAAATGTATCAGGAATTAGAAGCAAGAGCATGGAAACCAGAAGATGAAGCACTAGACTTTTCCTGGCAAGAAAAAATAAAATCATCCCCCTATAGAATTTGGGCATTTCAAGATTGGATGAATTTATCTGCTTTAGGAAACCAAAATAAAATTCTACTAGCAGAACTAGAAAAATATAAAAATCAATACAAAGAAAGTCAGTTAGAATTAACAGAAGCAAAGTTTCAATTAACACAAACACGAGATGAGTTAGAAAAATATGTTACTCAAGTCGATGGTACAGAGGCAAAATTATTAGAATCCCAAAAACAACTCCACAACACAGAAAAAGTATATGAAAAAAGTCAGTTAGAATTAACAGAAGTAAAGTCTCAATTAACACAAACACGAGATGAGTTAGAAAAATATGTTACTCAAGTTGATAGTACAGAGGCAAAATTATTAGAATCCCAAAAACAACTCCACAACACAGAAAAAATTTTAGAAGAAACACAGAGTAAACTTGCAAAAATTAAACATATTCAAACTCAATTTGAACAAACAGAAAATCAATTAGCTACTGCTAAATCCAATTTAAATAAAACTCAAACTGAACTAGTACAATGTCAGTCAAAGCTGAAGAATAAAGAAGGTGAATTACAAAAATATCAAGCTACACAAAAAGAAAAATATCAAGCTACACAAAAAGAATTCCTACAAACAAAATCTAAGCTACATGAAACTCAAGGGGAATTAGTACAATATCAGTCACAACTCCATCAAACCCAAGAAGAATTGGAACAATTTATATGTAGACTTCAGGAAACAGAATCAGTATGGCAAAAATCTCAGCAAGATTTAAAAGATGCAAAAACATCACTAGAAGATACTCATTTACAACTTCAACAAGCTCAGGTAGAACTAGGAGTAACAAAACAGAATTTTTCGGAAAGTAGGGGGGAATTATTAGCTTATAAATATCAACTACATCAAAGTCAGGAAGAGTGGGAAAAATATCAGTCTCAGTTAGCAATAACTGAGGTCATGTTGCAAGAATCTCGATCTCAGTTAAAACAAGCCGAAGAACAAAAACAGCAAACTCAGTATAAGTTAACAGATGCTGAGGCAATATTGCAGGGAAAAGAGGTAGAGTTAGCAGAATCTAATTCTCAACTAAAAGACAGAGAAACAAGATTGCAACAGTCAGAAGTAGAGCTAAAAGAAATTCAAAAAAGTCAAAACGAGTGGAAAATATCAAAGTCTGAGTTACATAAAACTAAACAAGAATTGAAGTTATTACAACTACGAAATCAAGAGATTCAAACAGAATTAGTAGAGTCTAGTTCAAAACTTCAGCATACAGAAACACTATTGGAAAAATTACATTCTCAATTACAACAAACAAAATCTTTATTAATAGATTTTCAAACTCAGCTACATCAAACTGATCAAGAACGAGAAAATATGCAAATGCAACTACAAGAAACTCAGACAGTATTGCAAAAAATTCAGACTCAATGGCGAAAAACAGAGGTATTATTACAACAGTCCCAATCTCAAGAACAAAAAGGGCAGAAAGAATTGGTGGCAATTAAGTTTCAACTAATAGAAACTAAGTCAGAATTAGAGAAATTGCAATATCAACAAGCTATTTTGAGAGATTCAAAATCTGGGAATAAAACAGAATATAAATTGTTAGTATGGGAATCATGGTATGCTTATCAAAACAATAATTTGGCTGAGATGCAAGAATGCCTTCAGAAGTCTTTGAAATATACAGAAAGTTCTCGCACAGAAGTAGTTATGGATTGGTTAGATAATTTTACTAATTTCTTTCAGGCAAAAGGTCTAGAGTTTGATAGTGAAAAACTGACAAATTCTGAAGAATGGCAAAAGTTGATGAAACGCACAATGAGAATTCAACAAAAAGTTGTGGTAAGTAGTTAGAAATAAATATACTTTTTAAAAAAGCTAGGATTTGGATAAATGGGTGTAAAATAAACTCTGGTTTAGGAAAATTTGATTTTATCGACTCAATTGTAGTTTGATTTGTTTTAATTAATAATTAAAGGGAAATAAGTTAATGGTAGTAGCAATAGAAAAAGAATTAGAAGAAACTCACGCTAAGTGGCAAGAAACTCAACAACAGTTGGATAAAACTAAGTCCGATGATACCGTATAATGGGTACATCCGAATAAAAGTTTAGTACATATTTACCTTGATTTAAAACCCAATTTCTGGTTTCATAAGGTCGAAAGTACTTTCTTTTTACCCAGGTACTAGATTTGTTTGGATGCCTTCTATTGGCCCATCGACCTAATCTTCTCCAAAGTAGATTATCTAGTGAGTAGAATGTCTCTTTGCTGACTACGGATGAGTAATAGTTGGCCCATCCTTTGCTTGCTTCAGTTTGGCTATTAATGCCCCTACTGGTGCTGTTTTATATTTATCACATATTCCAGCTAGTTTCCGGTAATGAGTTTTAATACTTTTTAAGGATGGTTTGATCAGTGTTTTAAACCCTAGTCTTGTTGACTTAACTTCCCACTGTCTCACTGTAAAACCTAAGAAATCAAATCCTGGTTTGTTCCCTTCATGTTCTAATTGGGTGTGAGCAATACGGGTTTTTTCTGGTTTTAGCTCTAATCCTACCTGGTTTAACCATTCCTGTATTATGGTTTTAGCTTGCAACACTGCTTTGATGTCTTCATGTAGGATGATAAAGTCATCAGCATAGCGTATGAGCTTGAGAGCTTGACATTTTATTTGTCCACCTTGCCTTGTTGATATCCCCTTGAGTTTTTCAGGCCCACAGTTTTGGCAAATTCCATAATTCTCTGTTCCATACCATGTAAGGCGATGTTTGCGCTTGGAAGGGGCTTATAATCCCTCCCTGTGGTGTCCCTTCCACAGTGTCTGAGAATTGTTTGTGCTCAAACACGCCAGACTTCAACCATTCTTTGATTAACTGTCTATATGGTGTTTTACCAATCTTTCTCAGCAGTGCATCATGGTTAATTCGGTCAAAACATTTGGATATATCGGCATCTAAAACGTATTTAGTTTGTGGAACTATAGTAGTTACAAATAAGAACCAGCAGTAGAATAGGGGGAAGAATTAACTTTTTGGATTATGGCTTACAGCATACCAGAAACAACACTGGATGACATTGTTAGACTGTACGGAACT
>JAKQYG010000066.1 GCA_023356515.1 Trichodesmium sp. MAG_R04
CCTATCTATCTATTCCCTCTACAGCCATTAACGCTCTAATTACCGTACTTATGCCTCCCATAGTTGTAGGCATATTATTATGGTGGCGGCTTTTGCAGCAAGTTGAGAATGTAGATTGAGCGATCGCTCAAATTAACACCTCCAGCTTTTTTAAATACCCTCTTAATTAATGGGGATTTACTATTACCAATATATCAGGTTGTATTAATTAACCACAATAGATTCAAAATAGCTATAGATCCTCAAGTCATCTACAGATAATTTAAGGTGTTAATCTGCGGATTTTAATCCTTGGCCTCAAAAGCTATCAGGCCTAAAGTTGCCTAGAAATGTTTGCCGTCAAGGGTAGTAAGCTAATACTTATTTAAAATGCAGATTAGTAAGCTAGAATTTATAAGGGTTATCTCTCTGAATGAGCAATACAACAATAAGTCGTTTAAATGCATAAAGGCTTAATTTCTATCGCCAAGGTTGGCAATGTCTACCGCCAAGAAATAAATTTATTGGCTCATAGCATAAGTCATCTAAAGATGACTAAAGATAGCTGACTATCTATAATATATGGCTAATTAACGACCCGACTTCCATTCGACGGTTACCCTTTTTTCTGGTAGAAAATATTATTAATCTGGTGTTTTTATTAGCTCAACCTGACTTCTTGACTTAGAAATATAACTAGAATATATTAACCCGTATATTTTCTATTTTCAACTTATACTTTAACTCTAATTCCCGTGGACCTAGGTAATTGGATTGGTCTATTTACAATCCTCGCTTCCACATACATATTGTGGCAAATTCGTCAACTACTATTGTTAGTATTTACTGCTATGGTAATTGCTACTACTCTTAATAAACTATGCAGAAGACTCCAAGCTTTCCGAATTAAGCGGCCTCTGGCTGTATTAATCTCGGTTAGTTTATTTATTCTACTAATTGTTATCTTTGTCTGGGTTGTTGTTCCACCTTTAGCAGAACAGTTTCAACAATTAATAACTATTGTTCCCCAGGGAATTAATAAATTAAATCATTGGTTAAATGAACTTAGAGATCAATTACCCAATCAACTGAAAGAACAACTACCAAATATTGATATTAATGAAGTTATTCCCCAACTACAACCAATATTTAATAACTTAATTAATAATGCTGGAGCATTCGTTGGTAATACTTTTGGCATATTTCTAAGCTTACTATTAATTCTGCTTTTAACCATAATGATGTTGGCAGATCCAACCTCTTATCGTCAAGGTTTTATCAAGTTATTTCCCTCTTTTTATCGGCAACGAGTTAACTTAATTTTAAACAGTTGTGAAATAGGTTTAGGAGGATGGGTAATTGCTTCTTTATTTAAGATGAATGTTATTGCTTTACTCAGTTTTATAAGTTTATCTATCTTGAAAATTCCTCTGAGTTCTGCTCAAGCTGTTTTGGCAGGTTTACTCACCTTGATGCCAAATTTTGGACTAATTATCAGTGTGATTCCTCCAATGGCGATCGCTCTTTTGGACTCACCTTTAAAATCTACTTTAGTTTTACTAATTTACATCCTCATTCAACAAATTGAAAGTAATATCTTGAATCCCTACTTAATAGCAAGAAAAGTTTCTTTGTTACCTGCAATTACATTGATTTCTCAAGTATTTTTTGCTAGATTTTTTGGTTTTTTCGGACTTTTGCTAGCCTTACCTTTAACAATTATTTGTCAAGTATGGGTAAAGGAATTATTGATTACAGATATTCTTGATAATTGGCAAGTAAAAAATTTTCCTACTCAAAGATAACATAAGTTAATACTTATTTAAAATTCCTATTATTGACATCCTCCCGGGTCTAAAGGCATGGGGTCCCCTACCGCTCCTTAGCCCCTGGGGGGGTTGACATCTCACAGGGAGGCAGACCTGTCCGTTTTTGTCTCGCATCGCCCACCCGCGACTAATATATTTCTTGCGAACAAAAAATCATGATAACATAGCCTGTGGAAGAAAATAAACTAAAAAGTCCCCTGCTTATGCTTATGGGCGAGGCTTTAAACCCAATTTTTCGGTAAATGTTTTTCTGGTTCCTCTTCTCTGACCCATCTTCCCTACTCCCTATTCTCTGAAACCATCATATAGATGAGAACAATTGCCGAAATTAACGACAAAATCTCTAACAAAAAAGCCGTTGTCTGGACAATAACAGAACTTAAAGCCAGAATTATTGAAACAAGTATTACCCAAGCAGCAAAAGAAGTTGATGTGATTACAACTGGTACTTTTGAGCCAATGGAGTCTTCTGGAGCCATAATTAACCTGGGACATACTGATCCCCCCATCAAAATTCGCTCCTGTTGGCTAGATGGTATCCCCGCTTACTCAGGCTTTGGAGCTGTAGATTTGTATCTTGGGGCAACTCAAATCGCTGAAGATGCTGAAGAACCTAAAGAAAGAGGGGGTGGCCATGTCATCGAAGACCTAATTGCAGGTAAATCTGTCCACCTCAGAGCAATTGGTCAAGTAACAGATTGTTATCCTCGGGGTAGTTTTGAAACTACTATTAATCGTGAGACAATTAATCAGTTTTATTTATTTAATCCACGAAATTTATATCAAAATTTTATAGTTGGTGTGAATGGTGGCGATCGCCCTTTGTTTACTTATCTTGGTCCCCTGATGCCAAACTTAGGTAATGCAGTTTATTCTAATCCTGGTGCTATTTCCCCATTATTCAATGACCCAGACTTAGAAATAATTGGTATTGGATCCCGGATATTTTTGGGTGGTGGTATTGGATATATCACCTGGGAAGGTACTCAGCACTTTCCCCTACAAAAACGTCTTTCTAATCGGACTCCTATTGGACCTGCTGCGACTTTGGCCTTGATTGGAGATGCCAAACAAATGCAACCTCAATGGGTGCGTGGTTGTTATTTAAAAAATTATGGCCCATCAATTATGTTGGGTGTAGGAATTCCTCTGCCTGTTTTAAATGAAAAAGTAGTAGCTAATTGTTCTATTCTAGACCAAGATATTGTTGCCCCAGTTGTAGATTTCTCTATTCCCCGCCGGGTTCGTCCAACATTTGGTCTAGTGAGCTACGCTCAACTCAAATCTGGTCAGATAAAAATAGAGGGCAAACGTGTGAGAACTGCTCCCCTTACAAGTATTTTCCTATCTCATCAAATTGCCTTGGAGTTAAAAGAGTGGATTGAAGCAGGACAATTTACTCTAACTGAATCAGTTGCTCAACTTCCTATGGATAGGAATTTTTTGCCATTTCTGGAACGTTAAGTTCTTCACAAAAAAGCAGAAATTTTCTTAACTTTACTAAAAAATTAATTCCCCTGCCCATATGGGTTTTCCTTTCTTTTAGTTGGTTTAGGAATAAGTTCTTTGCGAATAGCAGTTGAATTTATTCCATAATTCTCTCTTTTAAGATAAGAACCTCGTAAATAAATACTTTTTCCATTATTATCTTGATTATTAAATGTTCTTTTGCCTTTTGATGAATATTGGCGACAATTATTTAACAACAGACTACCAATATCATTACCATATTGAATTACAAGAGATGTATTCTGGCGCTGAATATGTAAATCCCAGAAACGATTCAATGGGCGATCGCCTAAATGCCCTTTTAGTTTCAGCTTAAAAAACCTGGGAGTTTCTTCTCCTTTTCGGGCTGATTGTTGCACCTTAACTATTACATATTCTTCGTCTTGAGATTGGTAAATTACTTCTCCTCGAATAGAAAAATAACCATCATCTAAAGTAGTAAAACTATTTATCTTAGTTTCAGGAATAGGTACAATAGTGGTTCGTTGAAAATTATCTATATTTTCAGCTAATTGTGGTATTTCTTGACTTTGATTATCTTCAAGGGTGGGAGAAATAGTTAGATTTGTTCTTAGGGTTTCTGGTTCCCATACCCCCATAATTTGAATATGTAGGTCATTATTTTCTTGTCTGGTGCGAGGATAAACTACCCAGAGATGTTCTGATTCTAGGTCTAAATGATTTTTTAATAAACTCATTACCCGGCCCAACAATACAGCATCTATTTCTGAATCATCTAGGGTTCGTAAACTACCACGTGTAAATTGTTCTATAGAAGGTTGATAACGACCCTTAACTAGACCTATAGCTCGGTACTGTTTTGGTTCACTAGGGGAAGCAATTGGATGTTGACGTACAGTGGCAATACTCTGAGTCGAAGTATCTGTTGGAGTTTGGTTCTGGTAGTTAAATCTGGTAGAATTCAATGGTTGATTATCCATTACAGCTAAAGTATTAGTATTATTATTAGTCCCTTGCTCCTGTTTTTTGGCCATATTTGTACATGAGTACTTATTTATTTATTCAATAGGACTATTATAACTTAGGCCATTAATATGTTAAATTTTAGTAGGTTTGGTGGTTTCCACCTGACACCTGATACCTAATACCTTAAATTAACAAATAATTCTATTGGGGTTTGGGGCAATGGTCAATGAACAAGAGTTTCGGAGTTTATTTCTAATTTTTTGAATTGTCACAACCTATTTGGGATTGCTATAGTTAATAGCTTATAGTATGTGTTTATAATTCTATGCATACTTCTATATTTAATCTTCCCACCTCCCTCTCTGCCCTGCCCCAAATATATAGTAAGTACTCAACCAGAATTCAATATGAGAAGATTATTTCCTTTGATAAAGTAATGCTTAAGTAAGGCTAAAAGCTATTATTAAGGTTGGGAGAATTTAATCCAATGGCAAATAAAAATCGTGGTTTTTTGATAGTTGTAGTGGTGCTGGTAATAATTGCTTTTTTGGGGTTTTCTCTATCTCCATTGTTAGGAGGATTATTAGAGGCCAATCAACAAAATAGTCAATCAATTCCATCCCTAAATCAGACATCTGCAGTAGATAAAGAAGCAGATTTATTGGCACAAGCACGGGGTTATGAGTTAGTTTTACAAAGGGAGCCAGATAATTTAACTGCACTCCAAGGACTTTTACAAGTAAAGTTAGAGTTAATTCAATCCGGTAAGAGTAATATTGAGGAGGTTATAGCTCCACTGGAAAAATTGTCTGAACTAAATCCGAGCAGTACAGATTATAATGTTTTGCTGGCTCAGGCTAAGGCATATACAGGTGATCGCGAAGGTGCAGCTCAGATTTATCGTTCTCTTCTAGCAATCAAACCTGGTGATTTAAAGGCTTTGCAAGGTTTGGTTAGTTTATTGTTGGAACAGAAGCGCCCTGAAGCTGCTATTGGTTTATTACAGGACACACTTAAAGCTGCTCCTGTTAAAAATCAAGTGGAAGCTGGAAGTATTGATATAGTATCCGTAGAGTTGATCTTAGGACAGGTTTATGCCCAGCAAAAACGTTATGATGAGGCGATGGCTGTTTATGATGAAGTAATTAAGCTTAGTTCTGAGGATTTTCGACCTATTTTGGCTAAGGCAATGATATTAAAAGAGCAAGGTAATATTGAAACTTCTCAAGAACTTTTTAATCAAGCAATAGAAATAGCTCCTGCTCGATTTAAAGACCAAATTAAGCTAGAAGCCTCAGTTAATTATGATTCTGAATTACAGGCATTTCCAGAGGCAAATTCTACTGAGACTAAAACAGAAGAATGAAACAATAATTTAGGTTAACCAAAAAAATGGGTTTCAAGCCTCCCTCTTCTTGAGGGACTTTCAAGATTTATGCTTTATAGCAATTATCAAATCGATGAGGTACATCTTTCAAGCTAAAAAGCTTGTGAATTAAGGCTTTGAGTGTACCTCATTTAAGTGGAAACCCCTATTTTATGATCTTTAGGTAGACAACTAAGTAAAAATCAGCAAATGGTTAGCCAAGAAGTCGCAAATACTCAACCTTAATGCAAATATCCATTGCCAAATTTAAGCCTGCATCTAATGCTTTATTTGCTGACTGCCAATCTCTCACTCCTAACTGAGTCCAAATAGTCTTAGTGTCGATAGCGATCGCAGCTTCTACAATTTCAGGTAAATATTCAGAACGGCGGAAAACATTAACAATATCCACAGGTTCAGGAATATCTTGTAAAGTAGCATAAGTAGGAAAAGTATCAATTTCTTTAACTATTGGATTAACTGAATAAACCTTGTAACCTACTTCTCGTAAAAACTGAGCAATTTGATAGCTAGTACGCTCTGGTTTTTCCGAATGACCCACCACAGCAATTATTTGAGAATTTTTCAATATATCTCGCTTTAGACGATCATTTCTATTCAAGTTTACCATGATTTTTCCAAGAAATACGGGACTGTTAATAAAACTATATTAAAATATAAATATAACTTGATATTTTCTTCTGAATGAGGTTATATTTTGATGTATTTATATGATAAAAAATCTTATTTTATTAGTCAATGAATAAACTAATTAACATTTTTGAGTATGAGTCTTTAGCACCAAAATATTTATCTCTAATGGCACTAGATTATTATACTAGTGGTGCATGGGATGAAGTTACTTTGCAAGATAACCCTACTGCTTATAAAAAATATAAACTTCGACCTCGAATGCTAGTAGATGTTAGCCAGGGAAATTTAAGCACAAAAGTTTTGGGGCAATTGATAAAAATGCCCATCTTAATTGCTCCTACGGCTCTTCAATGTTTGGCACATCCAGAAGAGGAATTAGCAACAGCAAGAGTAGCAGCAGATAATGGACTAAGTACCATGTCAACAAAAAGCTTAGAAAATTTAGCATTAGCTGCAAATGTACCAAAAAGTTGATGGTTTCAAATCTATGTATATCGTGATCGCTCCCTGACTCGAACTTTAGTTGAAAGAGCTGAAGTAGCAGGTTATCAAGCACTATGTTTGAAAGTTGATGCGCAAATTTTAGGTGTCAGGGAATGGGGTAGTCAAAGGAATTTTACGGGGAGATGATGTCATTCGAGCAGTTGAACATGGGGCAAAAGGAATTATTGTTTCTAATCATGGAGGTAGACAGTTAGATGGAGCGATCGCCAGTATTGATGCTCTCCCAGAAGTAGTTGCAGCAGTAGGAAATCAAGTTGATGTGTTGATGGATAGTGGTATCCGCAGAGGTACAGATATTCTTAAAGCTTTGGCATTGGGATCAAAAGCAGTTTTAATTGGGGGTTCTATTTTGTGTTCTCTAGCGGTAAATGGAGAGACTGGGGTGCATCATTTGTTGGATTATTGCGTAATGAATTAGATGTGGCCATGGCATTGAGTGGATGTGCTAAGATAGAAAATATAGATGCTAGTTTGATACATCAATTCAGCATGTAGTATCTCAGAATAACCATTCAAATGACTCCTGAATGCTTGCTACTTATACTACATTTTGCAGTGTAAATGCAGTATGAAATCTCTGGTTCACCGGTCGGTACTGATAACTAAAATAACTTCTAATACTTTGCTGGTAGCTAAAAGCTAATAGATTATTAAAGCTAGTAGATTATTAATGTATAGTATTTTTCAATGAAAATTTTTATGAATTCAAAACAATCGCAGAATAATTCTCTCATAGTAATGATAGTAGAAAAAGAAAAATCTATGCGTTATCTGCTACGTAAAGGATTAGAATCAGAAGGATATCAAGTAATAGAGGCAAACAATGGCAAGGAATGCCTGGAGAAATTTAGTCTAAAAATACCAGATTTAATTTTAATAGATGTAACAATGTCAGAAATTGATAGCTTTGACTACTATATTAAATTACAACATCTTTTCAGTCATAATTTATCAAATAATTTTTTTTCCGATCATAGTCTAGATCGTAACCCTTTACTTTATCAGATTCCATTGTTAATAATTACCTCCATTGAAGATAAAGAATCTGTAAACCTTGCTTTCTCTATTGGTGCGATGGATTATATTACTAAACCCATTAAATGGGCAGTTTTATTTCAGCGAGTCCGCCGAATTTTGCAAATTCATGAATTGGTAAAAAAATTAAAAGAGCAAACAGAAACTGCTAGATTTATGACCTTTATTCAAGAACGGATACGTCAATCATTAAACCTCAATAATATTCTTCAAACTACAGTAGATGAAGTCCGAAATTTTCTAAAAACTGATAGGGTATTCATATATAAATTTAAGCCAGATGGGACAGGAGAAATAGTTATGGAATCTGTTATTTGTGGCCAAACATCTATTGTAGAAGCTATGAGTAGATTTAGTAACAATGCACAGAATGAATCTGCTAATCAAGAATATGTGCCTATTGCCGATTTAATTCCATATCATGTTAACTTTCTGAATCAGTTTCAAGTAAAAGCTAATTTAGTAGTACCAATCTCAAAGAGTAACACAGAACAAACCTCTGATGAAAATTTTGACTATACTCAACAACAATTGTGGGGGTTATTAATTGCTCATCACTGTTCACAAGCAAGAAAATGGCAATCCTCAGAAATTGAATTTATTGAACGTTTAGCTGGACAGTTAGCGATCGCTGTACAACAGTCAGAATTATATCAAAAATTAGTAAATATGAATCAAAAATTAGTTGAACTTGCCAACTTTGATAGTCTAACTAAGGTTGCTAACCGTCGTGTGTTTGAGGAATATATGAACAAGGAATGGCAACGAATGTTAAGGGAAAAAGCTCCAATAGCCTTGATTATGTGTGACGTTGACTATTTCAAGCGCTACAATGATGCTTATGGTCATCTAGCAGGAGATCGTTGTCTGCAAACAATTGCTAGTGTGATTAAAGCAAAAGTCAGTGGACCAAGAGATTTAGTAGCACGTTACGGCGGGGAAGAATTTGTAGTTATATTACCTCAAACAGATGCTCAAGGTGGATTTTATATAGCAGAATCGATTCGTAAGCAACTTTTAGATTTACAATTAGTTAATACTGGTTCTCAAATCTCAAAATTTGTTACCATGAGCTTAGGCGTAGCAACCACTATTCCTTTAACAGATTTTTCTTGGGAAAAATTAATTAAAATAGCAGATGAGTCTCTCTATCAAGCAAAGGATAAAGGACGCAATCAAACGATTCTTCAAACTTTTTGAACTGCTAATTTTTTTTAATTTTCATTAGAATATATAATAACTAAAATTTGTGATTTATCGGTATATTGCATTTAATAAGCCTTATAATGTCTTGAGTCAGTTTACTAGCAACCGTGATAGCAAGAATCAACATCATACTCTAAAAGAATATATATCAGTGGATTCAGTTTATCCAGTTGGCAGACTAGACCAAGACAGTGAAGGTCTTTTACTATTAACAAACCATGGACAAATTCAACATCGACTAACCGATCCTAAGTTTGCTCATCCTCGTACTTATTGGGTGCAAGTAGAACGGATACCAGATACATCAGCACTAAGGCAACTACAGGAAGGTGTAACGATCAAGAATTATAAAACACGACCTGCAAAAGTTAAATTGCTATGTCATGAACCTCTTTTACCATCCCGTTATCCGCCAATTCGATTTCGTAAAACTGTACCCACTGCCTGGTTAGAAATCACTCTCACAGAAGGTCGAAATCGTCAAGTAAGAAGGATGACAGCAGCAGTAGGTTTTCCCACACTGCGGTTGGTGAGAATAGCGATCGCTCATATTTGTCTTGAAGACCTAAAACCTGGTCAATGGCGAGATCTAAATTCAACTGAAATTACATCTCTTAAGCACGCCTATTAAGGATTACAAGTTAGATATCTCCAAAAAAGGTTTTTAAACCCTTACCCCGCAGTTTCAAAAATTGACTGTGGTTTCAATTTTGGTTGATGTTCACAGTGAAATCTATCTTTCTTAAAAGTTAAGCAGAATGATCTGATTTCAATATTTTCCTCTAATCTAAAGATTCTGGCAATACGAAACGCTTTTCTCCATCTTCATCTATTTCTACTTTTCCACCAAGTTCAAGAATTTCTTGTTGAGCGCGTTCCCTTACTCTTAAGTCTTTTGTTTGATAATATACCCATAACCAGGAGTTAAACTTGATTAATTTACTATCTGGATCTGTCTTGAGAAATTCTACTATATTGGTAAATAGAGAGCTTAACTTTTGGTATGAAGTGTTATCAGCCCATTCTGCTGCCATTTCGTGAGAATGAATTGCTCCTGGAATATCACCTAGAAACAATAATTGATCTATCCCTTTAAATCTCCATACCTGCCAAGCTTTTGGATTAATTTCTGGAGAAAGTACATTAGTGCCACGGGTCATATATTCTATAGCTACTTTGGGTTGACCTTCATATATAGATAAAGAGTTAGAAAGGAATAGATATATATCAACCCATCTGGGATCTAAACGGGTGATAATATCAAAGTAATCTTTACTTAAGGAATAACCTGTTTGATTTCTAGCTGCGTCATCCCCGAAATATTGTAGAAACTGGAGGAATACCCCATCTGCAATTAAATTATCAAATCCAAAAGTGGGAGATGCTTTTAATAGCTTTAAATGCCAAGCTTCTTTTTGTTGGGTTAAAACTGCATCTTTTGGATCTAAAACGATTTCCTCTTTTAAGGGTGAACCTTCAGGTGGCCAGAATAATTGTAAGCTGATGATACCTGCTAAAGCTATTATTAGAACTGCTAGATTTGCTAATGAACCTAGCAAATTTTGGGTTTTAGCTTTGGTTTGTATCATTTCTAAAATTTTCCTGTTAATAACTGAATATTAGGCTAAAATAAAATTAGTTAAGTTATTGATTTAGGTGTCATTAATCTAAGGCGTCAGGGGTTTGGTTGAAAAATTAACAAATTGATAATGTCTTACCTAAAATTCATGAATTTTGGCCACACTGTTAAATCTAAATAACTTTTTACTCCAATCATTTTCATTCTTTCTGTTGGCCTGAAAAATGAAATCTGTTTCCTGCCTCCTGCCTTAAAGTAGGCTATTCATTTCACAAAACAGATAAGACCACCATATTTTACGTATATTAGGGTTTTTAGGGTTTTAAAATCTACAATAGTAGTTTACTAGACTATCATAAAGTTAGTGAGAAAGTCAACTAAATGTTTAATTACCAACAAAAATCAATGAAGTTAGCTTCAAAACACTTTTCTTTTATTCAAAATATTTTATATAGTGGAGCGATAACCGCAACAGTAGCTTTGTCTTTATTGGCCCCTAGCTTGAGTAAGCCTGCTGAGGCAAATTTAGAAAATAGTCCCAAAGTTGTTTTGGACGAAGCATGGCAAATAGTCAACCATAAGTATGTTGATAGAAACTTTAATCATATAGATTGGGAAGCTACCAGGAAAAGTTTATTAGAGAAAAACTATACCTCCCCGGAAGAAGCTTACGAGACATTACGGCAAGCTTTAAAACAACTTGATGACCCTTATACTCGTTTTTTAGATCCAGACCAGTTTAAAGATCTGACGAATCAAACATCAGGAGAAATGTCTGGAGTGGGAATGCAACTGAAGCAGGAAGAACTTAGTAAGGCGATCATCGTAGTAGACATTGTGGAAAACTCTCCAGCGATGAAGGCAGGTTTATTACCAGGAGACCAAATTAAAGAAATTGATGGTAAATCTATTTCTGGTTTAAGTGTATCAGCAGCAGCAAAACTGATTCGAGGCGATGTGGGTACAAAGGTAGTGCTGCGAGTTCTTCGCTCCGGAGATAATGAATTTGATGTGGGTTTGATCAGAGCAAGAATTGAATTACAAGCAGTTCGTTATGATCTCAAGCGAGAAGAAGATCAACGTATTGGGTATATCCGTTTACAAGAATTTAGTGCTCATGCTGGAGCACAGATGGAAAGGGCAATAGAGGATTTGAACAATCAAAATCCTGATGGTTATGTCTTAGATTTGCGGGGTAACCCAGGGGGTTTACTACGTATTAGTATAGATATTGCTCGGATGTGGATGGATAAAGGTGCTATTGTCAGTACAGTTAACCGAGATGGAAACAGACAAGAATTACGAGCTAACCGTTCTGCTTTGACTGATAAACCCATAGTGGTTTTGGTAGATAGTGACTCGGCAAGCGCTAGTGAAATTTTGGCAGGAGCGCTTAAAGATAATGGTCGTGCTATAGTTATGGGAGACCAGACTTTTGGGAAAGCTTTGGTACAGTCGGTGCATTCTTTATCAGATGGTTCTGGTTTGTCAGTAACTATTGCTCACTACTATACTCCTAAAGGAACTGATATTAGTAAAAAAGGTGTTACCCCTAATGTGGTTCTCAATTTAACAGACTCTCAAAAACAACGCTTATATCGGCGACCAGAAGCTATAGCTACTAACTCGGATCCCTATTATGCCCGAGCTGTTAATCTTTTGAAAAATAAAGTATTATTACGACCATTAGTCTTAGGGGAACAAGACAATTAAATCAATGAGTTTTGATTTGATTTTAGGTTCTTAGAGCGATCGCAGACCCTACTTTAAGTTTTACGCAACTGTAAAACCAAGTGAACTAATTCTGGTAAAATTAATTTTTCTACAGCTAACTTGACTGCCTTAGTAGAACCTGGAAGTGAAAATACTAATTTACTTTTATAAATACCAGCAACAGCACGAGAAGCGATCGCTCTGGAACCAATTTCCTGATAACTCAACCACCGGAATAGTTCTCCAAAACCGGGCAAAGTTTTTTCTAGTAAATGTTCAATGGCATCATAAGTAGTATCTCGGGGAGCTATTCCTGTTCCGCCGTTAAAAATTATAACATCTATATCCTCTCGCTGACATAGAGCTTCCATTTGTGTTACGACTGCCAATTTTTCATCTTTAATAATTAGATATTCTATTG